>NZ_JBSGZO010000419.1:0-7663 GCF_053611045.1 Streptomyces sp. NPDC054841
CCTTCCCGCCTCAGCCACCGCAAGATCTCTCTGCCACCGCGGCTTGACGCCTATCCGCGTGGGATGTCTTGTCCCCGGCGACCGCGTCCGGCCGGATGCGGGGTCGGCCGACGGGCCCGCGTACCCGTACCTTCTTCAGGACGGGGATGAACTGCGGGCTGTCCGCTGCCTGGCCTGTGGTCAGGATGAACGCCAGCGGGTGGCACTTGCGGTCGGCGGCGAGGTGGACCTTGCTGGTCTGCCCGCCTCTGGAACGTCCGAGGAGGGCGGCCTTCAGCCGGAGTTTCCGCCGACGCCGGATGGGTCGTCGTTCTTCCAGCGCGGGATCACTTTCGGTCTCTTGCCCGTTTTGCTCTTCGAGGCCGCCCCCTTTGACCTGGCCTTCTCCTCCTCGGCCGCGGCTTTCTCCAGGGCGGTGACGACGTCCTCGTCGAGGTGCATCCCGGCCGCGTCGTGGTGGGCTCGGGCGGTGGTGGAGTCGATGCTGACCAAGGACAGGTCCACCTCACCCCGCTTCGCGGCTTCCGTGATCAGGCCCTCCAGCAGGGCCTCGAAGACGCCGGCGTCACGCCACTGCCGGAAGCGGTTGTGGACGGTCGACCAGGCGCCGAACTCCGTCGGCATCTCCCGCCACTGCCCGCCCGTCTTGAACCGCCAGATCACACCCTCGAACTGCTGCCGCAGCCGCTCGGGGTACGGGCCGTACTCGCCGATCGGCAGGTACGGCTCGATGAACTCCCAATCCGGATCGGTCAGTTGCACTCGCGTCACGTAAGACCGTCTATCGGACCGGACCGTGCCACGAAGGCACATCCCGCAAATTGATCACGACTCGATACGCGCCCTAGTGGCCGGCGCCGCTCCGTGCCGGACAGCGGCGGCACGTCATCAGGCGGACGCAGGGTGCAATGTGGCCTCTCCCATCACGCGAATGCCGGTTCGTCCGCCGGGGCGCACGGGCGCCGGGCCGGGCACCCGGACGTCGACCGGCTCGGCCATGCCGTCGACGGCGACGGTGACCATGGCGTCATGGCCGTAGAAGCGGACATCGGTGACCGTGCCATGGGCGTCCGCCGAAGCGGTATCGGTCAGTCGGAGCTGTTCGGGGCGGAGCAGCACCAGGCCCTCGCGCAGCCCGCTCGGCGGGGCGGCCAGTGCGACGCGGCCCAGGGCGGTGGTCGCCGTGTCCTGTTCCGCGGTGCCGGTGACCACGACCGCGTCGCCGACGAAGGCGGCCACCCAGGGGTCGGCGGGGCGGTGGTAGACGTCGTGAGGGCCGGCGCACTGGGCCACGCGGCCGTCCCGGACGACCGCGACGACGTCCGCCGTGGACAGGGCCTCCTGCTGGTCGTGGGTCACCAGGACAGCGGTGGCGCCGGTGGCCCGCAGGGCGGCGCGTACGTCGGCCCGCACTCCCGCGCGCAGGGCGCTGTCCAGGGCGTTGAACGGCTCGTCGAGAAGCACCAGTTGGGGTTCGGGAGCCAGGGCACGGGCGAGGGCGACGCGCTGTTGCTGGCCGCCGGAGAGCTCGTGCGGCATACGGTCGCCGTAGCCGCCGAGCCCGACCAGGTCCAGCATCTCGTCGACGCGTCCGCCGCGCGCGCTCCGCTCCAGGCCGGTCAGGCCGAACGCGACGTTGCGAGCCACGCTGAGGTGCGGGAAGAGAGCACCTTCCTGGGGGACGATGCCGATACGGCGGCGCTCGGGCGGCAGATGCACGCCGGGGGCGCCGAGGGTGCGGCCGCCGAGCGTGACGCTGCCCGCGTCGGCACGCAGGAAACCGGCGATGATGCGCAGCAGGGTGGTCTTGCCACAGCCCGAGGGGCCGAGAACGGCGGCGAGCGAGCCGCCGGGCACGGTGAGGTCGAGTCCGTCGAGGACCCTGACGCCGGGGCCGTATGCCTTGGCCAGTCCCGTGATCTGAAGGTCGGTCATGTTCTGTGCCTTCCAAGCAGGTAGGACGGGACGGCGGCGAGGAGGATCAGCGTGGCGGCGTAGGGGGCCGCGGCGGCGAACGACCCGGCGCCGGTCTCCGTCCACAGGCGGGTGGCCAGCGTGTCCATGCCGGTGGGGCGCAGCAGCAGGGTCGCGGGGAGTTCCTTCATACAGACCACGAAGGTCAGGGCGGCTCCTGCGGCGACCCCGGGAGCGGCGAGTGGCACGGTGACCTCGCGCAGTACCCCCAGCGGTGAGCGGCCGAGCGAGCGGGCGACGTCCTCCAGCACGGGCGGGGCCTGGAGCACGGCCGCCCGGGTGGCGGCCACCGCGACCGGCAGGAACAGCACGGCGTAGGCGCACACCAGCAGCGGTAGTTCCTGGTAGAGCGGGCGGGCGTAGCGGACCGCGAAGAACACTGTCGCGAGGGCGACGGTGATGCCCGGCAGGGCGTGCCCCGCGTACGCCGCCTGCTCCAGCAGATGCGCGGTCCGGCCCCGGTGGCGGGCCGCGATCACACCGACCGGCAGGGCGAGCAGGGTGGTGAGCCCGGCGCCCGCAGCGGCGACGCCGAGGGTGGTGAGCGCGGTGTCGGTGAGCGCGGCGGGTTCCCAGGTCGCGGAGGAGCCCACGGCCAGCCAGTAGCCCAACGTGCCCAGCGGGAAGGCGACGGCGAGCGTGACGACGGCGCCGCACCAGCCCAGCGCGGGCAGGCGCAGCCGGCCGAGGGCAGCGGGTACCGCAGGGCGTGCGGTGCCCGTGCCGGTCCTGGAATGCCCGGCACGGCCTCGGGTGCGGGCCTCGGCTGCCACCAGCGCCACGGTCATGATCACGAGGACGGCGCTGAGCGCGGCGGCCGGGGTGCGGTCGAAACTCGCCCGGTACGAGGTGTAGATGCCGCGGGTGAAGGTGTCGTACCGCATCAGCGACACGGCGCCGAAGTCGGACAGCACGTAGAGCGCCACCAGCAGCCCGCCGCCGGCGGCGGCCGGGCGCACCTGCGGGAGCGTCACCTGCAGGAAGGTACGCAGCGGGCCGTGTCCGAGCGAACGGGACACCTCCTCCTGCGCCGGGTCGGTGCCGCGCAGTGCGGCGGCAACCGGCAGATACACGTACGGGAAGCTGACCAGGGTCAGAGCCAGCGCGGAACCGGCGAACCCGGCCAAGGAGGGCGCGGCGGACAGCCAGGCGAACGCGGCGACATAGCTGGGCACGGCGAGCGGCAGCGTCACGAGCACCGACCAGGCGCGGGCACCGGGCAGCGCGGTCCGCGCGGTGAGCCAGGCCAGGGACACGCCGAGCACCAGGCACGCCATGACGACGGTGGCGGCGAGTCCGAGGCTGCGCAGAAGCAGCAGCCCGGTCCGTCCGTCGGCGACCACGTCCCACGCGAAGGCGGGGCCGCGCTCCAGCGCCCGCACGGCCAGGTAGCCGAGTGGCAGCACGGCGAGCGCCACGGCCACACAGGCGGGAAGGACCAGGAGCCATGAGGGCCGGCTTTCGGCGCGCCGGCGCCCGGCGGACGCGGGGGCGCCTGCCGGGCGGGAGCCACGACGCGACCGGACGGTGGAATCCGGTGTGGTCACCGTCAGACCATTCCGACGTCCTGGAGCATGGCCAGGGTTTCCTTCAGCGATTCGAGTTTGCCCAGGTCGATCTTCGGCGACTGCAGGGAGTCCAACGGCGGGAGCCCCTTGGCGGCGTTGACGCCGCCGGCGGCCAGCGGATACTCCTTGGTCTCGTCGGCGAAGTACTGCTGTGCCTCGGCGGAGAGAAGGTAGTCGACGGCCTTCTGCGCGTACGCGCTCTGCTTCTTGTCGGCGCCCTTCAGCATGCCCGCTCCGGCCACGTTGACCAGGCCGCCCGGGTCGCCCTTGGGCAGGAAGTGGATCCTGGCCGTGATCTTGTCCTCGCCCTCCTCGGCGGCCTTCGCGAACCAGTAGTAGTGGTTGAGCAGGCCGAGGGAGACCTCGCCGCTGTCGACGGCCTTCAGTACCTCGTCGTTCTTCTCGTACGTCTTGGGCTCGTTGGCCTTGAGTCCCTTGAGCCAGGTACGGGTGGCGTCGTCGCCCTCCAGGACGCGCATGCCGGTGACGAACGCCTGGAAGGAAGCGTTGGTCGGGGCGTATCCGATCTTGCCCTTCCACTCGGGCTTGACCAGATCGTGGACGGAGTCCGGCGGTGTCGCGGCCTTGTCCGGGTTGTACGCGATGACGCGGACGCGTCCGCTGACACCGGTCCAGTCACCGGCGGCGCTGCGGTGGGCGGGCGCGACCTTGTCCAGCGTCGCCTTGGGCAGCGGCGCCAGGCGGCCTTCCTTGGACAACGCGCCGAGGGCACCCGCGTCCTGCGAGAGGAAGAGACCCGCCTCGGTCTTGTCACCCTCCTCCAGGAGCTGCGCGGAGAGTTCGGCGCTGTCGCCGTAGCGGACCTCGACATTGGTGCCGAGGTGCTTCTCCAGCTTCTCGATGAGCGGTCCGACGAGGTTCTCGTTCCGGCCCGAGTAGATGACGAGCCCGGCCGGCTCGTCGCTGCAGCCTGTGAGGGCGGGGAGGAGCAGGGTTGCCGCGGCGAGTGCGGTGAGGCTGCGGGCCAAGGGGCGTCGCATGGCGGGTGATGCCTTCCTGCCGTGCTCACCGCCGTCACCGCGCAGGGCGATGCCACGGGCGAGCGGCGAAACGGTGCCGGGAGCGGAACCTGTGAACATGGCATTGATAAGGTAAAGCTTGCCTAAGGGTCAAGGGCGTCCTGTATAACGGCTCGGCCGCAGATGTCACCGCCGATCAGCAGGCGCCCCCGCTCGCTCACCTCCAATTCACCGGCATGCGCCCACAGTTGCCGCCCGCACGGTGGACCCCGTTGCCCTCGGCGCCCGGCCGGCACCAGCAGACCCCCTTTCGGATAAGGGAAGCCTTACCTACGATGCGCGCGTGACGCTCCACCCTGCACCGCTCACCAGCGGCAAGACGCTGCCCCTCGCCAACGACCTCGCGGTACACGGCGACCGGACTGCCCTGATCACCTCCGACGGCGAAATGTCCTACCGTGAGCTGGCCGCACGGGTGGCGGACACCGCCCTGCGCCTCGGCTCCGAGCGCCGGCTCGTGCTGCTGCCCGGCGCCAACACCACCGAGGCCATCGTCGTCCACCTCGCCGCACTGTCGGCGGGACATCCCGTGATCCTCGTGCCGGGTGACCATCCGGAGGCGGTCGAGGCGCTGACCGCCGCGTACGACCCCGATGTCGTCGTACGGCCGGCGCGGGGGCAGTGGGTGATCGAGGAGCGTCGCGCGGTCTCCGCCCATGAGCTGCACCCGGACCTGGCCCTGCTGCTCAGTACGTCCGGCTCGACCGGATCGCCCAAACTGGTCCGTCTCTCGCACGGCAATCTGCAGTCGAACGCCGAGTCGATCGCCACATACCTCGGAATCCACGACCACGACCGCGCCGCGACGACCCTGCCGATGCACTACTGCTACGGGCTCTCCGTCATCCACAGCCACCTGTTGCGCGGAGCAGGCCTCATCCTCACCGGCCTCTCGGTGGCCGATTCCTGCTTCTGGGACCTCTTCCGTGAGGCCCGCGGCTCGGCCTTCGCGGGCGTCCCGTACACCTTCGACCTGCTCGACCGGGTCGGTTTCGCCGACATGGACCTCCCCCACCTGCGGTACGTCACCCAGGCCGGCGGCCGGCTGGCGCCCGACCGGGTGGCGCACTACGCCGCCCTGGGGGCGCGCCGCGGCTGGGACCTGTTCGTCATGTACGGCCAGACCGAGGCGACCGCCCGCATGGCCTATCTGCCGTCCGAGCTCGCGGCCGCGCACCCCGCGTCGATCGGCGTGCCGGTCCCAGGCGGCTCGTTCCGCCTCGAACCGGTCGAGGACCGCCCCGGCCGGGAAACCGGGGAAGGGGAAACCGGGGAACTCGTGTACACCGGGCCGAACGTCATGCTGGGCTACGCCGACACCCCGGACGACCTCGGACTCGGCCGGACCGTGGACGAGCTGCGCACCGGCGACATCGCGCGGCGCAACCCTGCAGGGCTGTACGAGATCGTCGGGCGGCGCAGCAGGTTCGTGAAGATCCTCGGCCTGCGGATCGACCCGCAGCACGTCGAGGCGATGCTCGAACGGCACGGCGTCACCGCGCTCTGCACCGGCGACGACGAGGCACTCGCCGTCGTCGCCATCGGTGCTCACGACGTGGACGCGCGGCGGATACGAAGACTCGTCGCGGGCGAGTGCGACCTGCCCGCGCGCGCCGTCCGCGTCCACGTCATGGCCGACCTTCCCCGCCTGCCTACGGGTAAGCCCGACTACCGAGCCGTGCGCGAACTCACCTGCCCGGCCGACGATGCCTCGTCAGGCCCCGGCACCAGTCCGGACAAGGGCGACATCGAGGACCTGTGCATGCTCTACGCACGGATCCTGGACCGGCCGGACGTGAGGGAGGACAGCACCTTCGTCGGTCTGGGGGGCGACTCACTGTCGTACGTCGAGATGTCCATCAACCTCGAAGAGCGGCTCGGCCACCTGCCGCCCGACTGGCACACGACCCCGATCCGCGACCTCAAGCCGCCCGAGCAGAAGCTCCCCTCCCGCAGACGCGCCCTGGAGACCAGCGTCGTCCTGCGCGCCGTGGCGATCCTCTGCATCGTCGGCTCGCACATCCCCGTCTTCAACATCAAGGGCGGAGCACACCTGCTGCTCACCGTCGCGGGGTACAACTTCGCCCGCTTCCACCTCACCACGGCCGAACGACGCCAACGCACCCTCCACACCTGGACCAGCATCGCTCGCGTCGCACTGCCGAGCATGGCCTGGATCGGCTTCGCCCTCCTCGTCACCGACCACTACACCCTCACCAATCTCTTCCTGCTCCACAACGTCCTCGACCCACAGGACACCGGACCGGGAATACATCTCTGGTTCATCGAGGCCCTGGTCTACATCCTGATCGCCGCCGTTGCCGTCCTGACGCTCCCCGTTGTGGACCGGGCGGAACGGCGATTCCCCTACGGCCTGCCCCTGACGCTCGCGGCCCTCGGGCTGCTCACGCGCTATGACCTCGTGGGCCTCCCCGACCGCTCCCACATGACGGACGCGGTGACCGTCTTCTGGCTGTTCGCGCTGGGCTGGGCGGCGGCGAAGTCCCGAACCGTGGCGCAGCGTCTGCTCGTCACCGCCACTGCGCTGGTCACCGTGCCCGGCTTCTTCCCCGACGAGCCCATGCGCGAGGCCTTCGTCGTCGCCGGCTTCGCGCTGCTCGTGTGGGTACCCACCCTTCCCAGCCGCGAGCGCGTCAACCAGGTCGCCGGTCTCCTGGCGACCAGTTCGCTGTACATCTACCTGACCCACTGGCAGATCTACCCGCTCATCGACGGTTTCTCCAGGCACCTGGCGTTCCTCGCCTCACTGCTCTTCGGCATCGCCTACGCCACCGCCGCGACGCGCCTGATGCGAGGGCTGCCCCTCTTGCCTTTCCTGCCTTCCCTGCCTTCGCTGTCGCCGCTGCGCCGGCCGGGGCTGGACCGCCTCGCCCGCGCCCGCCTCATCCCTGGTCGAAGTCGGTAGTGACCCCGGCGCCGACGAGGCGCGTACCGCGGCCCCGCCCTCACTTCCACCCGTACCGGTGGGTCTATCAGGAATCAGGTGTAGTTCGTCTGTTTGGCCTATTGGTTCTTGGGCGGGCTGATCGGCCTACACTCGTCCGGCCGTAAGGCGGCCGT
>NZ_JBSGZO010000420.1:0-7651 GCF_053611045.1 Streptomyces sp. NPDC054841
GCGCCCGGCTTGTAGTCGGCGAAGAAGTCCCACCAGGCACGGTCGACCGAATTCGGGTCCTGGAGGTACTGCTGGTAGATCTCGTCGACGAGCCACTCATTGGGACCGAACGCGGCAGCGGGGTTCTTCCCCTGCCCGTCTGGGTCGGTCGAAGTGCTCGAGTTACTGGGGGACTGAGACGACACGGCGGCAACCGCCCTCTTCCGCTTCACAAGGTGATGGACAGCGGAAATAAAGGCTACGCCTCCACGGCCGGGAGATGCAGGCCGGGCGTGGTCATCGTCGCCTAAGTCACACCGGACAGCCGGTTTCGGCGCAGGAAATGGCGGGAAACAAGCGTGGTTCCCCTTTGGTATGGGTACGCGAGAGCCCGGCCGCGGCCCCCGGGACCGCACCCCTGTGTGCTCTCCGGTCACCGACGCGAAGAACGCGGGCTTCCGGATTGCTTACGCTTCGAACCCTACGTCAACCACGCTGTTGAGGGATTCCCGGAAGGGTTACCTGGATGCGGCAGCCGCGTTCCGATTCGGCCACCCCGATCCGGCCTCCGTGCAGCTCGACGGCCCAGCGCGCGATCGCCAGGCCCAGGCCCGTACCGCCGTCGCTGCCGGGACCGTGCGGCGACGGGACGCTGCCGCGGTTGAAACGCTCGAAGACCTTGTGCCACTCGGACTCGGGGATGCCGGGACCCTCGTCCTGCACCTCGAGGTCCAGCGACTCGTCCCCCGGCCCGCGGCGGGCACGGACCGTGACCCTGCCGTGCGGAGGGGAGTGCTTCACGGCGTTGTCGATCAGATTGGCCACCACCTGGTGCAGCCGCTCGGCGTCCGCGTGCGCGGTCAGCTCGGGCGGCGAGACGTCCAGGTGCAGATGGACGTCCTTGCGGGTGTGGCTGCCGGAGCCGGAGGGCAGCCCGCGCCGGCCGGCCGCCAGATTGGCCTCCTTCAGCACGCCCGACAGATACGGCCAGACCTCGAAGCGCCGTGCCTTGAGCGTGACCACACCGTTGTCGAGCCGGGACAGATCCAGCAGCGTCTCGACCAGCCGGCTCAGCCGCTCCGTCTGCTTCAGCGCCGTACGCATCGTCTCGGGGTCGGCGGCCGAGACGCCGTCCACGACGTTCTCCAGGACCGCGCGGAGCGCCGCGATGGGGGTGCGCAGCTCGTGCGACACATTGGCGACCAGCTCCTTGCGGTGCCGGTCCACGGCCTCCAGGTCGTCGGCCATGCGGTTGATCGTGTTCGCGAGGTCGCCGAGCTCGTCGCGGCGGTCCGCGCCGCTCACCCGCCGGGTGTAGTCCCCGTGGGAGATCGACTTCGCCACCGTGTTCATCTCGTCCAACGGGGCGGTGAGGCCGTGCGCCACGAACTGCGTGATCAGCAGCGTGGTGATCATGGCGAAGACGGTGATGTAGCGCAGCTCCGCACCGGTCCTGATGGCGACCAGCGCCAGCCCCGAAGTGATCAGCACCGACACCACGACCAGGGCGCCGAGCTTGGTCTTGATCGAGATCTCGACCGAGCCCAGCCCGGACCGGAGCCGGCTCAGCCGGCTCATGGCGCCGGGGTCTCCAGCGCGTAGCCCACGCCATGGACGGTACGGATCCGCTCGGCGCCGATCTTGCGGCGCAGCGCCTTGATGTGGCTGTCGACCGTGCGCGTGCCGGAGGCGTCCGCCCAGTCCCAGACCTCGGCGAGGAGCTGCTCGCGGGAGAGCACCGCACGCGGGGTGTTCGCCAGGCAGACCAGCAGATCGAACTCGGTGGGCGTGAGGTGCACGTCCTCGCTCTTGACGCGGACCCGGCGCTGGGCGTGGTCGATCTCCAGCTCGCCGAGGCGCATGATGCCGCTGCGCGGCGTCACCGCGGCGAGCGCCGCACGCTCCACCCGGCGCAGCAGGACGTGCACCCGGGCAGCCAGCTCACGCATCGAGAACGGCTTGGTCATGTAGTCGTCGGCGCCGACGCCGAGCCCGACCAGCATGTCGGTCTCGTCGTCGCGGGCGGTGAGCATCAGCACCGGAACCGGCCGCTGGGCCTGCACCCGGCGGCACACCTCCAGCCCGTCGAAGCCGGGCAGCATCACGTCGAGAACCATCAGGTCGGGCTGCCAGGCCTCGGCGGCGTCGACGGCCGCAGGGCCGTCCGTCGCCGTCTGGACCAGGAAGCCCTCGGCGCGCAGCCGTGCGCCGATGGCCTCCACGATCGTGGTGTCGTCCTCGACCACCAGCACCCGGCGCTGGGCACTGGCCGTCGAGTACGACGCGGCGCCGTTGTTGCTGGTGTGTGTCTGCTCCATCGCCCCGCCCCTGTCGCGCACTGCGAGCTGCGTGTAGATCGGTGTGTCAGGTCAGTCAGCGTAAGGGCATCGATCGTCTCCCGGCTACGCAGGGCGAACAGCGAGATGGACCACGTCGGGTACGCCTCGGGCAACGTGGATCTCTTCGGTCCTTACCCCGTTGAATCCGGCATTCCGCAATGACTCCTCGAAATCGGCGGACGGTTGCGCGGACCAGACAGCGAGCACGCCACCCGGGGTCAACCGCCTTGCGCAGGCGGCCAGTCCGGCCGGTGAGTACAGGCTCGTGTTGTCCTCGGTGACGGTCCAGCCGGGGCCGTTGTCGATGTCCAGGCACAGCGCGTCGTACGTATCCGAAGAGTTATGGACGTACTCCACGAGATCCGTGTGAAGAATCACGGTCCGCGGGTCGGCGAACGCGGCGCCGGAGATCTGCCGCAGTGGTCCTGACACGTGCCAGTCGATGATCGCCTGCTCGCGTTCGGCGACGGCGATACGGGCCCATGCGGGGTCGGCCGCGGCATGCGCGAGCGAGAAGCCGACGCCGAGCCCGCCGATCAGCACGGCGGGGTCCCGGCGGGTCCCGAGTGCGGCCAGTGCGGCGTCGATCAGCAGACGCTCGGAGCGGCCGTCGGAGGTGTCCATCAGGAAGCACCCGTTGGCGATGATCTCGTGGACGGGGCCGCGCGGGCCGCCGCGCTCGCGCAGGACGACCTCGCCGTACGGTCCTTCGCGGCGGTCCAGGGTCCGGGGGCCGGCGGTATCGCTGACGAGCTCCATGGCCCGAGGCTACTGAGAGCGGTCGCGCCCCGTCCGGTCATTTCCGCTCGGGCCGGGCACCGCGCCAGGCGTACAGGGCGCATCCGTCCGCGACGGCACGCAGCAGCGCCGCGTCGTCGTCCCGGTCTCGCCCTCCGTGGGGCGCAACAGTCTCACGCCCTCTCCATCGCTCGTGGCGGGCCGCCCGGTTCACGGGAACGCGGGACGGGGGCGGGAAGTGGTCCCCTGTGGTGCGCTTCATAGACGGGACGCGTGATGATCGCGTTGGCTGGGCAGGGTTCGGGGGCTGTCGATACGAAGGAGCCTCGCGCGGTGCAGCGGCTTGAGTCACGGGAGCCGGCCGAGTACGCCGGTGCCGAACGGCTGGGCGGTGTCCCGACCCAGCGGACCGCGTCCGCGCCAACGCGCGTCCGAGAGCCCTCGGCCGGACGCACAAGGACGTCCGAGCCCGAGCCCGCGCCCCAGACCCCATCCGCGCCCGAAGCCCCGGCCGTGCGGGAGACCGCGCCCACGCCCGAGGCCCCGGCCGTGCACGAGTCGGCGTCCGTACGGGAGCCGACGCCCGACCCCTGGCTCGCGGTGGCGCGCGAGCCGATGTCCGTGAATGAGCCCGCGGCCGCGCTGCCTGGCCCCGCCCACGTGTGTCGGCGGCTCGCCCGGCTCCTTCCCACTCCGACCGGCACGCCCTTCACCTTCTGCTACACCCTCGTCCTCGTCGCGACGTCCCTCTTCGCCGAGTACGGCGATCAGGCCACCGTCTCCGCCCTGCTGCGCGGCTCCAGCACGGACGTCGCGCATCTCAGCGTGACGCCGCTGCTCGTGCTCGTCGCCAGCGCCCTGTGGGTCGCGGGCGGTCTCGCCTCGCCGTACGCCGTGGGGTTCGTGTTCGTCCTCACGGCGCTGGAGCGGCGTATCGGCTCGTGGCGCGCGGCCGCGGTGTTCCTGGGCGGGCATGTGGCGGCCACGCTCGCCACGGAGATCCCGGTCGGCCTCTCCGTCATGGCCGGGCAGCTGCCCGAGACGTCCCTGCACCGGCTCGACTACGGCATCAGCTTCGGCCTGCTGACGTGCGTCGGCGCGCTGGCCGGGCTGTTCACCCCGGTCGTGCGGACGGCGGCGCTCGGGTGGGTGTCGGTGCTGCTGGTGCGGGACCTGCTGGCGTACGAGGACCCGCTCAGCAACTGGGGGCACCCCCTTGCGCTGCTGGCCGGTGTCCTGTGCTGGCCGGTGGTTCGCCGATGGGCGCACGACAGGGGGCCGGACGGGTTCGGGAGGCCCACCGGCCGTCCGGGGTCCGCCGGCTACTCCGGCCGGGCGGGATCGAAGTAGACGCTGACCAGCGGGGCGATCACGCGCCACCCGAGTGACTCGTACAGGGCCCGCCCGTCGGGCGTGCCACCCAGTACGCCCGTGGTGGCACCCCGTTCGACCGCGGCGTTCTGGACCGTGCGCATCACCAGGCTGCCAAGGCCCTTGCGCCGGTGCTCGGGGGCGGTCTCGATCTGGTCGATCACGGCTGTGGAACCGGTCGTCGCGATCTGACCGCGGGCGGCGAACGCGCCGTCAGCGGTGGTGACCAGGGCCCGGGTGACCCCGTCCCGCGTCCAGGTGCGCAGCCGGTGGCCGGCGGGCACGGCAGCGGGTTCCGTCCGTCGCAGCTCGGCCGTCATCAGGAACCCGGGCTCGTCGGGCGTCCAGTCCGGACCGAGCCAGGCAAGGACCTGCTCCGGCTTCTCGAACACCTTGAGCCAGAGCCCCGGAGTCCGGGCCGCGGCGGCGACACCGCGGACGGCCGCCTCGCTGCTGTCGGTGAGGACATGACGGGTCGTGTGCCGGGGGAGCCCGACGTCGACCGTGAGGCCCCATGGTTCGGCGACGGGTTCCGCGGCGCCCCGCGAGACGACCCAGCCGTCCACCCAGGCCCGTATCGCATGCGTGACGGACGACTCGCGTGTAATGGATGAATACGTCATGCACCTATTACATCCGATCGGTCACGGAGTGCGACAGCACTGATCGCTGACAGCGAACACCTCCGGGGGAACATCGAGGGTCCCTTCTGCATTGAGTCCATACAGCTCAACTTGACTGCCGAAGGGGAGATCATGGCTTTGACGTCCACACCGCTCACGCTGCCTGTGCTGCCGCTCGACGACGAGGTCGTGCTGCCCGGGATGGTGGTCCCGCTCGACCTGTCCGACGCCGACGTACGGGCCGCGGTGGAGGCCGCCCAGGCAGCCGCCCGTTCGGCATCGGGCAAGCCAAGGGTGCTGCTCGTACCGCGCATTGACGGGACGTACGCCGCGACCGGTGTGCTCGGCACCGTCGAGCAGGTCGGGCGGCTGTCCGACGGCGACCCCGGAGCGCTGATCCGCGGCCGCAGCAGGGTGCGGATCGGCGCGGGTACGACCGGCCCCGGCGGTGCCCTCTGGGTCGAGGGTCTCCAGATCGAGGAGATCGTGCCCGACCCGCTGCCCGGCTCCGTCGCCGACCTGGTGAAGGAGTACAAGGCGCTCGCCACCAGCTGGCTGAAGAAGCGCGGTGCCTGGCAGGTCGTCGACCGAGTCCAGCAGATCGACGACGTCTCCGCCCTCGCCGACAACTCCGGCTACTCGCCGTACCTGACCACCGCCCAGAAGGTGGAGCTGCTGGAGACCAGCGACCCGGTCGCGCGCCTCAAGCTCGCCACCGAGCAGCTCCGCGAGCACCTCGCCGAGCAGGATGTCGCCGAATCCATCGCCAAGGACGTCCAGGAGGGCGTCGACAAGCAGCAGCGGGAGTTCCTGCTGCGGCGCCAGCTCGACGCCGTACGCAAGGAGCTGCGCGAGCTCAACGGCGAGTCCGACGGCGACGAGTCCGACGACTACCGCGCCCGGGTCGAGGCCGCGGACCTCCCCGAGAAGGTCCGCGAGGCAGCCCTCAAGGAGGTCGAGAAGCTGGAGCGGTCCAGCGACCAGAGCCCCGAGGGCTCCTGGATCCGCACCTGGCTCGACACGGTCCTGGAGCTGCCGTGGAACGACCGGACGGAGGACGCGTACGACATCCAGGGTGCCAAGGCGATCCTCGACGCGGAGCACGCGGGCCTGGAGGACGTGAAGGAACGGATCACCGAATACCTGGCGGTGCGCAAACGGCGCGCCGACCGGGGGCTGGGCGTGGTCGGCGGGCGGCGCGGGGGCGCGGTTCTCGCGCTCGTCGGCCCGCCCGGCGTGGGCAAGACCTCGCTCGGTGAGTCCGTCGCGCACGCGATGGGACGGAAGTTCGTCCGGGTCGCACTCGGCGGTGTACGGGACGAGGCGGAGATCCGGGGCCACCGGCGTACGTACGTCGGCGCGCTGCCGGGCCGTATCGTCCGCGCCATCAAGGAGGCCGGGTCCATGAACCCGGTGGTCCTGCTCGACGAGATCGACAAGGTCGGCTCCGACTTCCGCGGCGACCCGGCCGCGGCGCTGCTCGAAGTCCTCGACCCGGCGCAGAACCACACCTTCCGCGACCACTACCTGGAAGTCGAACTCGACCTGAGCGACGTCGTCTTCCTGGCGACCGCGAATGTCCTGGAAGCCATCCCCGAGGCCCTGCTCGACCGGATGGAGCTGGTCAGGCTCGACGGCTACACCGAGGACGAGAAGGTCGTCATCGCCCGTGACCACCTGCTCCCGCGCCAGCTGGAGCGGGCCGGCCTGGAGCCGGGCGAGGTCGTCCTGGACGACTCCGCGCTGCGGAAGCTGTCCGGTGAGTACACCCGCGAGGCGGGCGTGCGGAACCTGGAGCGTGCGATCGCGCGGCTGCTCCGGAAGGTCGCGGCCCAGCACGAACTGGGCGAGCAGGAGCTGCCGTTCACCGTCACGGAAGGGGAGCTGCGCGGGCTGATCGGCCGGCCGCACCACGTTCCCGAGTCCGCCCAGGAGCCGGCCGAGCGCCGCACCGCGGTGCCGGGCGTGGCCACCGGTCTCGCGGTGACCGGCGCGGGCGGCGACGTCCTCTACGTCGAGGCGTCGCTGGCCGACCCGGAGACGGGAGCCGCGGGGCTGACCCTGACCGGCCAGCTCGGTGACGTCATGAAGGAGTCCGCGCAGATCGCGCTGAGCTTCCTGCGCTCGCACGGCGCGGAACTGGAACTGCCCGTCGCCGATCTGAAGGACCGGGGCGTGCACATCCACTTCCCGGCGGGCGCGGTCCCGAAGGACGGCCCGAGCGCCGGCATCACGATGACGACGGCGCTGGCGTCGCTGCTCTCCGGCCGGCTGGTCCGTACGGATGTGGCCATGACCGGTGAGGTGTCGCTGACCGGGCGCGTCCTCCCGATCGGTGGTCTGAAGCAGAAGCTCCTGGCCGCGCACCGGGCGGGGACCACGACCGTCGTGATCCCCAAGCGCAACGAGGCCGACCTGGACGACGTCCCGGCCGAGGTCCTCGACAAGCTGGAGGTCCACCCGGTGACCGACGTCCGCCAGGTCCTGGAGATCGCCCTGGCCCCGGCGGAGGTCGTGGTGCCGGTGGCGGCGTAGACCGTACGGAGGCCGGGGCTCGACCTCGGCCTCCGTACGGCCTTCGGCCGTGTCCTCGATCTCTCT
>NZ_JBSGZO010000421.1:0-7512 GCF_053611045.1 Streptomyces sp. NPDC054841
GGGCTCGCGTGCCCTGGCACGCGCATCCGCTGCGTTGTCGTCAGTCGCCAATGCTCCGCAGTGGCTCCCTCCTCCGCCTTGCAGCTGCACGCACCAGACCCCGCTCGCCCCGCGGCGGTAGCCGCAGATGTCGCTGCCGGCCTGATCCACAAGGCACCCCCTAGCCCGCGTGGGCGAGTTCGATGTCGTGGCCGTCGATTCCGTGTCCGGCCACCGTGAGCGCGGCCGCCACCGGCGGGTAGCCGGTCGCGATGACCGTGTACTCGCCCGCGTCCAGGTCGGCGAAGGCGTATGCGCCGTCCTCGCCGGTCGTCGCGTTGGCCACGACGTTCCCCGCGGCGTCGATCAGCGTCACGCGGGCGTCGGACAGCGGCCGCCGGCCGGCGCCGGCCCGTACCGTGCCCTGGAGCAGCGCCCCGGCCCGCAGGGCCGCCTCGACACGGGTCACGCCCTGGCCGCCGATCTCCACGGGGAGCGCCAGCGGGCGGAACCCGGTGGCGTTCACCGCGACGGTCACCGAGCCCGGCACCAGCTCGCCGAAGGCGAAGCCGCCGTCCGCACCGGACTTCCCGGCGGCCAGCACCTCGCCGCGCACATCGGTGACGATCACCATCGCGCCGTCGACCGGGGCGCCGCCGTCGGCCGCCACCACCGCACCCGCCAGCCCGCTCGTGCCGGCGAGGAGGATGTCGTACGCCATCGGCTCGCCGCCGACGACGACCGTGGACGCCTGCGGCTGGAAACCGTCGGCGGAGGCGATCAGGACGTACGAACCGGCGCCCGGTGCATCCAGCGCGTACGAGCCGTCCGCATGTGCCACCGAGCGGCCCAGCTGCCGCCCGCCGAGCGAGATCAGGGTGACGGCGGCCCGTCCCACGGGTGCGCCCTCGGACCCGCGGACCACACCGCGTACGGCGGTGCCGGTGCCGGCGGTCGGCGCGGCGGCGGGCTCGGTTCCGACGGAGTGGGCCTGGGCCCCGGTCTCCTCGGTCGCGGTCCCGGTGCCCTCGGTCGCGGTCCCCGACTCGGAGGCCGCGTCCGGAGCCGGCGCCGCGGCGCTCTTCAGCGCCACCTCCTTGATGAACAGCGTGACCAGGAACGCCAGCAGCGCGAACGGCGCCGAGTACAGGAACACATCGGCGACGCCGTGCCCGTACGCGCTCTCGATGACCGTACGGATCGGGGCGGGCAGGGTGTCCAGGTCGGGGATGCCCCCGCCGGCCGTACCGCCGTGGCCCATCGCCGCGGCCTTCGGACCGAGCTCGGCGAGCCCGTCCTCGACGTAGTGGGTGACCCGGTTGGCGAGCACCGCGCCCAGCGCCGAGACGCCGATCGCGCCGCCCAGCGACCGGAAGAAGGTCACGACGGACGAGGCCGAGCCGAGGTCCTGCGGGGCCACCTGGTTCTGGGTGGCCAGCACCAGGTTCTGCATCATCATGCCGAGGCCGAGACCCATGACGGCCATGAAGACCGCGATGCGCCAGTACTCGGTGTCGTAGCGGATCATGCCCAGCAGCCCGAGGCCACCGGTCACCAGCACACCGCCGCTGACCAGCCACGCCTTCCACTTGCCGGTCTTGGTGATGATCATGCCGCTGACCGTCGAGGAGACGAACAGACCGGCGATCATCGGGATGGTCATGACGCCGGACATCGTCGGCGACTCGCCCCGCGCGAGCTGGAAGTACTGGCTGAAGAAGACCGTGCCGGCGAACATCGCGACACCGACGAAGAGCGAGGCGAGCGAGGCCAGGGTGATGGTGCGGTTGCGGAACAGCCGCAGCGGGATGATCGGTTCGCTCGCCTTCGCCTCGACGAGCAGGAAGACCGCGCCGAGGAGGACCGCGCCGCCGACCATGGCGTAGGTCTGCCAGGACAGCCAGTCGTACTTGTCACCCGCGAAGGTCACCCAGATGAGCAGCAGCGAGACCGCGGCACTGATGAAGAGGGCACCTGCCCAGTCGACCTTGACCTGGCGCTTCACGACCGGGAGCTTCAGGGTCTTCTGGAGCACGATGAGCGCGATGAGCGCGAAGGGCACGCCGACGTAGAAGCACCAGCGCCAGCCCAGCCAGTCGGTGTCGGTGATGACACCGCCGAGCAGCGGCCCGCCGACCGTTGCTACGGCGAACGTCGCACCGAGGTAGCCGCTGTAGCGGCCGCGCTCCCGCGGCGCGATCATCGCGGCCATGATGACCTGGGCGAGGGCGGTGAGACCGCCGACGCCGATGCCCTGGACGACGCGGCAGGCGATGAGCATGCCGGTGTTCTGCGCGAGGCCGGCCACGACCGAGCCCGCGACATAGATGATCAGGGCTATCTGGACCAGCAGCTTCTTGCTGAAGAGGTCGGCGAGCTTGCCCCACAGCGGGGTGGTCGCGGTCATCGACAGCAGGGCGGCCGTGACCACCCAGGTGTAGGCGGACTGGCCGCCGCCGAGATCGGTGATGATCTCCGGCAGGGCGTTGGAGACGATCGTCGAGGACAGGATGGCGACGAACATGCCGAGCAACAGCCCGGACAGCGCCTCCATGATCTGCCGGTGGGTCATCGGCGCGCCACCGTCGGAGGCAGTGGTTCCCCCATGCTTGGCGTGGCCGCCCCGCACACCGGTCGGTGTGGTCGTAGCCATGAACTTCCTTGTCTGTTACGTGTGCGTACGGGCGGGCCGGCAGTCTCCGACGGAGTCGCGGAGGCGGGCCAGCAGCGCGTTCAGCTGTCCGACGTCTTCGTCGGACCAGTCCTTGAGGTAGTGGGCGAACAGATCGGTGGTGCGCCGGCCGAGGTCGTCCAGTTGCTCCTCGCCCGCGGGGGTGAGCCGCAGGATGCGCGAGCGCCGGTCGTCCGGGTCGGGTGACCGTTCGATCCAGCCGCGCTCGGCGACGTGCGCCACGTGCCGGCTGGTGACGGACATGTCGACGGCGAGAAGCTCGGCGAGCCTGCTCATCCGCATCTCTCCGTACCGGTCGAGGAGCGCCAGGACAGCGGCGGACCCGGACGGGCACTCGGCGGGGAGCAGGCGTGCGACGCCCCGTTTGACGGCGCCCATCGCGCTGATCTGCCGGGCCAGCTCCTCGTACTGACTCCGCTCGGCCATGGAAACCCCAATCTTGTTGCTTAGGGCAACCATAGGAGAGGTTGGTTGCTGCAGGCAAACGAAAATCGGCCACACCGGGTAAAGGAACGCAAAAGGCTTTGCATGTGCGAGGTCATGGTGCGGACATGTTGGGTGCATCTCGCGATGGCGACGGGCCGGGGGTTGGGCGGGTCACCCGGGTTCGCTAGGGTCCTGCTCCATGGCACACAACCCCCACGCCCCCCAGGGTCCCGAGGGCAACTACGACCCGGCGGGCAGCACCCAGATGTTCCGCGCCTTCGTCGACGAGGGTGGCCCGCAGCGCGGCGGCCGCGCCGCGGCGCAGCCCGCGCAGGCAGGTCCCCGGGTCGGGCTGATCGTCGGCGTCGTCGCCGTGATCGCGATCCTCGGGGCGGTCGCCTGGCTCGCGCTCGGCTAGTACCGGTCCGCCCGTACGGGCACGCCCGTACTGGCCCGTCGGCACCGGTCCGCCCGTACTGGTCCGCCGGCGTCGGCTAGGACCGGTACGAGGCGTGCACGTCCTGGGTGTCGATGTGCATGCCCAGGGGGACGCGCCAGGACTCCACGCACACCCTGTACGTCGTCGTCCTCGCCGTCCCGGCGGCGATGGGCGCGGGCAGCGGCTGAGTGGACTCGATCGTCGCCCAGTCGATGCCGAGCGCGCCGATGATGTGCGTGGCGAAGGTGACGGTGCCCGAACGCACGGGCACGCCACCGGTGTTGCGGAAGTCCACGGTGACGTTCTCGCACCACCGCTGGTCCGCGGGGGCCCGGCGCAGCTCCCCGACCACCAGCACGGCGGGGCCGGGCGGCGGTGACGGGGCCGGGGGCGGGGTGGTGCCGGGTGATGTCGGTGGGGTCCCCGTGCCGGTGCCGGTGCCGGGCTGCGGCCCTGGGGTCGATGTCCCGGGTGTTCCGGGAGCCTCTGGGGGCGCAGGTGTGTTCGGCGCGCCCGTGCCCGTGCCCGTGCCCGTGCCCGTACCCCGACCCGTATGCGTATCCGCGCCGGCTTCCGGCGCTGTGCCCGTAGGGCTGCCCGGTCGCCCGGCCGACCGCGAAGGCGCCGCACCGTCGAGCGGTACGAACTCGACCTTCCCGGAGGGCGGCACGACTCCCGCCGGCCCCTTCTCGGCCCCGGCGCCCGCGGCCCCGACGGCCACATACCCGTCGCCCTGCTCCCCGCCCGCGCACGCGGCGAGCACCCCGCCAAGGCACAGCGTCCCCGCGAGCAGTCCGTACCCGATCCGCTTGCGTCCCATCGCGCCAGTTTGTCTGACGCTTCGTCAATTAGGAACCCGTCAGCAGTCGAAGACACCCCTGGGCACTGCGCGTCGCGTCGCAGCCGGGCGACCGGGGGCCAGGGTGTGGCAGCACAGCCCCGAAGCCGGGCCGGTGGGCGGCCCGTCCTCCGTAAGTCCGGGGAGCGCGCGCAGCTGCCGTGTGCAGGGCGCGGGGCAGTGCCTCACCGCGCCGTCCGGCGGAGGTGTGGGGGCCGTCGGCCCCCACACATTCACATCAGTCCGCGATGAGGCCCTCGCGCAGCTGCGCCAGCGTTCGCGTCAGCAGGCGCGACACGTGCATCTGGGAGATGCCGACCTCCTCGCCGATCTGCGACTGGGTCATGTTCGCGAAGAAGCGCAGCATGATGATCTGGCGTTCGCGCGGCGGGAGTTTGGCCAGCAGCGGCTTCAGGGACTCGCGGTACTCGACGCCCTCCAGGGCGCTGTCCTCGTAGCCGAGCCGGTCCGCGAGGGAGCCCTCGCCGCCGTCGTCCTCCGGGGAGGGCGAGTCCAGCGAGGACGCGGTGTACGCGTTGCCGACGGCGAGGCCGTCGACCACGTCCTCCTCCGACACGCCGAGCACCGCCGCGAGTTCGGGAACCGTCGGCGAGCGGTCGAGCTTCTGGGCGAGTTCGTCGCTCGCCTTCGTCAGCGCGAGCCGCAGCTCCTGCAGCCGGCGCGGCACCCGCACCGACCAGCTCGTGTCGCGGAAGAAGCGCTTGATCTCGCCGACGACGGTCGGCATCGCGAACGTCGGGAACTCCACGCCCCGTTCGCAGTCGAACCGGTCGATCGCCTTGATCAGGCCGATCGTGCCGACCTGGACGATGTCCTCCATCGGCTCGTTGCGGCTGCGGAAGCGCGCCGCCGCGTACCGCACCAGCGGCAGGTTGAGCTCGATGAGCGTGTCGCGTACATACGTACGCTCCGGGCTGTCCTGGTCCAGAGCGGCCAGCCGCAGGAAGAGCGAGCGCGAGAGCGTGCGGGTGTCGATGGCTCCCGGCGCTTCGACGGCCACCGGGGTCTCCATGGCTACCGGGGTGTCCATGGGCTCAGGCGCCGGAAGCGCTTCGGGCGAGGGAGCGCTCTGCGTGAGCGTGAGCACCTTCGAGCTGCCCTGTTCTGCGGACATGCCACCCCCTGGAGGTCGCGGACGGTCGCGTCGGCCGCGACCATCGGAGGAACGCAGCCTCCACCTGAATACCGGAGGCGGGGCCGCGGCAAACGCGGTTCCCGCAGAATGTCACATGTCGGCAACACGCTGTAGTGACAAGTCGACAACACAGCGTCAGATCGACGCAGGAAAAAGGGGGTCTGCGGCTTTTGCGTGCCTCGGAATGGGCTGAAAGGGGTCTACCCGTTTCGGTTACGCCTCGATCCTGTTTGCGGATCTCAATCGCGCGAAGCTACGGGCGAGGAGCCTTGACACATGCATCTGTGAGACTCCCAGCTCCGCGCTGATCTGCGACTGCGTCAGATTGCTGTAGTAGCGCAGCAGAAGGATCCGCTGCTCGCGTTCGGGCAGTTGTACGAGGAGATGGCGTACGAGATCGCGGTGTTCGACTCCGGCGAGCGCCGGGTCCTCGTAGCCGAGCCGGTCGAGCAGGCCCGGCAGCCCGTCGCCCTCCTGTGCCGCCTCCAGCGAGGTCGCGTGGTACGAGCGTCCCGCCTCGATGCAGGCGAGCACCTCCTCCTCGGAGATCTTGAGCCGCTCGGCGATCTCGGCGGTCGTCGGGGTCCGCCCGTGAGTCGTCGTCAGGTCCTCGGTCGCACCGTTGACCTGCACCCACAGCTCATGCAGCCGGCGCGGCACGTGCACGGTCCGTACGTTGTCCCGGAAGTACCGCTTGATCTCGCCGACCACCGTCGGCATGGCGAACGTCGGAAACTGCACCCCGCGCTCCGGGTCGAACCGGTCGATCGCGTTGATCAAGCCGATCGTGCCGACCTGGACCACGTCCTCCATCGGCTCGTTGCGGCTGCGGAAGCGGGCCGCCGCGTACCGCACCAGTGGCAGATTGGCCTCGATGAGCGCGGCCCGCACCCGTGTGTGCTCGGTGCTGCCCGGCTCCAGGTCCTTGAGCTCGGCGAACAGCACCTGGGTCAGTGCCCTGGTGTCCGCGCCCCGGCTCTGGGGCTTGGTCCGGCCTTCGCTCTCGTTCTGGGGCGGCACTTGAGGCGCAGTACTGGCCGGCACGGTCTCGCCACCCCTTCGCGGTCGAACAGCGGTCGAACAGCGGTCACTGAACAGCGGTCAAAGACGGTCAACTCATCCATCAAAAGCGGTCATAGCATCACAAGACATGTCCACTGTGTGCAAGCACCGTATAACGCCGTGTTGAGGGCAAGTTGGGGCACAAGTAACAAAAGGCTCCTCACCTTTGCGGTGAGGAGCCTGGAGGCCGGGGAGCCGGGGAGCTCAGAACTCGTAGTCGGCGATCACCCACGTGGCGAACTCGCGCCACTGTCCGGCGGCCGCCTGGTGGGCCGGGTGCTCGATGTAGCGCGTGAGGGCGTCCTTGTCCGCGACGGCCGAGTTGATCGCGAAGTCGTACGCGATCGGCCGGTCCGTGATGTTCCAGGCGCACTCCCAGAACTCCAGCTCCGGGATCTGCCCGCCGAGCTCCTCGAAGGCCTTCGCACCGGCGACGACACGGGGCTCGTCGCGCTCGACACCCTCGTTGAGCTTGAAGAGGACCAGATGGCGGATCACGGGGCACTCCTACTTGATGAGCTCGGTCATGAACTCGCCGACACCCTGCGCGGCGCTCGATATGCCCTCGAACCCTACCTGGACGAGGTCTGCCGCCCTGGCCGGGGAGGTGATGATCGTGTACAGCACGAAGACAACGACCACGTACAGAGCAATCTTCTTCGTTTGCACCATCGGTCCTGCCTCCCCTGCGGCCTGTGAGTCGCGTGAGTCTAACTGAGCGCTCTGGGACCGAGGGCCTGGCGATCGGGGCCCTTCGCCCGGCCCGTACCAGCCTGCCCCACCAGCGGTATTGAGGGTGAACCCGGAGGATCTGCCAGGAATCCGATGGGTGAGGAACCGTGCCTCATTGCGGGGTTCCGCGCCGCGCCCTTGCCCGGGAGGTGTGCGCGTACATGCCGAAGGGCCCCGGTGCTCAGCAC
>NZ_JBSGZO010000422.1:0-7512 GCF_053611045.1 Streptomyces sp. NPDC054841
GTACTGGAGCGGGGCGGCCGATGCAAATCGGGGGCGCCCCGCTCCAAGATCACTTCATCAGGCGTCAGTTCGGTTGTCAGTTCCGGCGCCAGATCCGGTGTCAGACCTCCACGACGACCGGGAGGATCATCGGGCGCCGGCGGTAGGTGTCGGAGACCCACTTGCCGACCGACCGGCGGATGAGTTGCTGCAGCTGGTGAGGCTCGCAGACGCCATCGGCAGCGGACTTGTTGATGGCTTCGTCGATCTTCGGGATCACCGCGTCGAAGGCGGAGTCCTCGATGCCGGAGCCACGGGCGTGAATGTTCGGGCCGCCCACGATCTTGCCGGTCGTCGAGTCGACCACGACGAAGACCGAGATGATGCCCTCGTCGCCGAGAATGCGGCGGTCCTTCAGGTGGACCTCGGTGACATCGCCGACCGAAAGGCCGTCGACGTACACATACCCCGCCTGGACCTTGCCGGTGATCTTGGCCTTGCCGTCGATCAGGTCGACGACCACGCCGTCCTCGGCGATGACGATGCGGTCCTTGGGGACGCCCGTCATGGCGCCGAGTTCGGCGTTGGCGCGCAGGTGGCGCCATTCGCCGTGGACCGGCATCAGGTTCTTCGGCTTGCAGATGTTGTAGAAGTACAGCAGCTCGCCGGCCGAGGCGTGGCCCGAGACATGGACCTTGGCGTTGCCCTTGTGGATGACGTTGGCACCCCAACGAGTGAGACCGTTGATCACCCGGTAGACGGCGTTCTCGTTACCCGGGATGAGGGACGAGGCCAGGATGACCGTGTCGCCCTGGACGATGCGGATCTGGTGGTCCCGGTTGGCCATACGGGAGAGGGCCGCCATCGGCTCGCCCTGGGAGCCGGTGCAGACCAGCACGACCTCGTGATCCGGAAGATCGTCGAGGGTCTTCACGTCCACCACCAGGCCCGCCGGGACCCTGAGGTAGCCGAGGTCGCGGGCGATGCCCATGTTGCGGACCATGGAACGGCCGACGAAGGCGACCCTGCGACCGTATTCGTGGGCCGCGTCGAGGATCTGCTGGATGCGGTGGACGTGACTGGCGAAGCTGGCCACGATGATGCGCTTCTGGGCGCCCGCGAAGACCCCGCGCAGCACGTTCGAGATGTCGCGCTCGGCCGGGACGAAGCCGGGGACCTCGGCGTTGGTCGAGTCGACCAGCAGGAGGTCGATGCCTTCCTCGCTCAGGCGCGCGAAGGCGTGCAGGTCCGTGAGGCGGCCGTCCATGGGGAGCTGGTCCATCTTGAAGTCGCCCGTGTGGACGGCCATGCCCGCAGGGGTGCGGATGGCGACGGCCAGGGCATCCGGGATGGAGTGGTTGACCGCGATGAACTCGCAGTCGAAGGGGCCGATGCGCTCGCGGTTTCCCTCGGCGACTTCGAGGGTGTACGGGCGGATGCGGTGCTCCTGGAGCTTGGCCTCGATCAGGGCGAGGGTCAGCTTGGAGCCGATCAGTGGGATGTCCGGCTTCAGCCGGAGCAGGTAGGGGACACCGCCGATGTGGTCCTCGTGGCCGTGCGTGAGCACGATGCCCTCGATGTCGTCGAGGCGGTCCCTGATCGTGGTGAAGTCCGGCAGGATCAGGTCGATGCCGGGCTGCTCCTCCTCGGGGAAGAGGACGCCGCAGTCGACGATCAGGAGTCGGCCGTCGTATTCGAAGACCGTCATGTTCCGGCCGATCTCGCCGAGACCGCCGAGTGGGGTGACGCGCAGGCCGCCCTTGGGCAGCTTCGGCGGGGCGCCGAGTTCAGGATGCGGATGACTCAAAAGACTCTCCTCACCACACGCGCCACGTACCGCTTGGGCACGTGGCGCGCATGACATTCGTGCACTTGCTGTTGTCGTCTGTGCGGTTTCTTCGGTTGGTTCGTATTCAGTTGTGAAGTCTGTGGTTACAGCTGTACCCCGCCCGCGGCGAGGTCGATCTTGAGCTGGGCGGTCTCGGCCTCGGTGAGCTCGACGAGCGGGAGGCGCAGCGGGCCGGCGGGCAGGCCCTGGAGGGCGAGTGCCGCCTTGGTGGTGATGACGCCCTGGGTCCGGAACATGCCGGTGAAGACCGGGAGCAGCTTCTGGTGGATCTCGGTGGCCTTCTGCACGTCGCCCGCGGTGTACGCGTCGACGAGGGCGCGCAGCTCGGGGGTGACGACATGGCCGACCACGGAGACGAAGCCGACGGCGCCGACCGAGAGGAGCGGGAGGTTGAGCATGTCGTCGCCCGAGTACCAGGCGAGGCCGCTCTGGGCGATGGCCCAGCTGGCGCGGCCGAGGTCGCCCTTGGCGTCCTTGTTGGCGACGATGCGCGGGTGCTCCGCGAGGCGGACGATCGTCTCGGTGTCGATCGGGACGCCGCTGCGGCCGGGGATGTCGTACAGCATCACGGGGAGGCCGGTGCTGTCGGCGATGGCCGAGAAGTGCCGGTACAGGCCCTCCTGAGGGGGCTTGTTGTAGTACGGCGTGACAGCCAGCAGGCCGTGTGCGCCGGCGCGCTCGGCGGCGCGGGCGAGCTCGATGCTGTGGTGGGTGTCGTTGGTACCGATACCGGCGACGACATGGGCGCGATCGCCCACCGCATCGAGGACGGCTCGTACGAGCTGGTCTTTCTCCGCGTCACTCGTGGTCGGCGACTCACCGGTGGTGCCGTTGATGATCAGGCCGTCGTTGCCTGCGTCCACCAAGTGGGTGGCGAGCCGCTGCGCGCCGTCGAGGTCGAGTGCGCCGTCCGCCGTGAACGGCGTGACCATGGCGGTGAGGACCCGCCCGAAGGGGGTCTGCGGAGTGGAGATCGGAGCCATGGGTAACACGCTACTCGCTGCTCAGCGCGTAGGGTCCCCTTGGGGGACGTGACGTATGCCGTGGTCAGTGGAGCCCGGCACTGCCTGCTCGGGGGTTCAAGCAGTGCCGGGTCCGTTTGATCAGCCTAGATGAACTTCTCGAAACGCCGCAATACGGACACCGAGTAAGGCTGACCGTACATCTGTGCTCTACGGAGCGACGCGCCCGTTGGCGTTGAAGGCGGCGTAGGTGAGCGGCATGAGCTTCGCCCAGTGCTCCTCCATCTTCTCGCCGACCATCTCGATCTCCCGCTGCGGGAAGGACGGGACCTTCGCCAGGTCGTGCTGGGTGCGAAGGCCGAGGAAGTGCATGAGCGAGCGTGCGTTGCAGGTCGCGTACATGGACGAGTAGAGCCCGACGGGCAGGACCGCGCGGGCGACCTCGCGTGCGACACCGGCCGCGAGCATCTCCTGGTACGCCTCGTACGACTGGCGGTACGAGTCCTCCATCACCCGGCCGGTGAGCTCCTGCTGCGCCTGGGTGCCCTCGACGAAGACGTACTTTCCGGGGCGGCCCTCCTGGACGAGCTTGCGCGCCTCGTCCGGGACGTAGAAGACCGGCTGGAGCTCCCGGTAGCGCCCGGACTCCTCGTTGTACGACCAGCCCACGCGGTGCCGCATGAACTCGCGGAAGACGAAGATCGGGGCATTGATGAAGAAGGTCATCGAGTTGTGCTCGAAGGGGCTGCCGTGGCGGTCCCGCATCAGATAGTTGATGAGCCCCTTGGAGCGCTCCGGGTCCTTGGAGATCTCCTCCAGGGACTGCTCGCCCGCAGTGGAGACCCGGGCCGCCCACAGCACGTCGGAGTCGCCGGCGGTGTGCTTCACCAGCTCGACGGTGACGTCGCTGCGGAAGCTGGGCTTGATGTCGGCGGGGATCTCGGTCACCGGCGGGGTCCTTCCAGTTGCATCGCTCGGGCGGCGCCCACTCTACGGCTCGCCACCGACAACGACGGCCGGGGCGGGCCGTCCCGATATTTCTCGGTCAATTCACCGGAATCGGGCACCAAATGGCGGTTTTGCTCGTCTGTACCAGTAACCACGTTCCGCCACCAGGTGAGGAGACCTGCGCCCATGTTCCGCCGGCGAGAGGCCGTTCCGTTCGCATTCGTCGCCGAGGCCGACCGCTTCCGCAGCAACGTCACTCCGCCGCCCAGACAGCGGCCCAGCGGCTCCCAGCTCGTAGGCCGTACGCTGATCGGCCTGACCGTCGTTGCCGGTCTGGCCGGGTCGTTGCTCTTCGGCATGCCGGCGCTGGGTTCCCCGGCAGCTCCCAAGGCGCCTTCCCAAGCGCAGCAGCCCGAGTCCGCCGACGGCCGCTGACGCTCCCCACCGCCCTGACGGGCGCGGGAGGCACCCCCATGGACCCCCGGGGGTGGTCGGGGGTTGACCGCCTCGGTAGCCTCACCGGGCACAACCCCATCGTGGTGACGAGTGAGGATCAGCCGTGCCCCTGCCCTTCCTGACGGCGGACCGCGCCTTTGACGCTACGGACGAAGACGTCGCGCTGCCGTTCGACGACCATGACCAGTGGCGACGGCCGTACCGTCCCGGCCCGTGGCGGGTCGGAGCGGCGGCCCTGACCCTGCTGCTCGCGTCGTTCGTGCTGCTGGCCGCGATGGTCATCGCGTTCGCCGGTGCTCTGCCGGGTGCGGGAGTGTGCTTCGGTCTCGCGACGCTGATGATCGGCGCGGCGCTTCGGCTGCTGCGCATCGGCGCCTGGGTGAGCAGGCACGGACTGCGGCGGGTGAACTTCCTCTCGACCAGCACCGTGCCGTGGGCGCAGGTCGGGGCGCTGCGTACGGTGCAGCAGCCGGTGCGCTGGCTGGGGCTGCCCCGCACGGTGCAGGGGCAGGCGCTCATGCTCGTACGCGAAGGCGGTGAGCAGCTTCTGCTGCTCACCGACCACAACGCCGACTTCCTGTCGCGCATCGAGGCGTTCGACCGGGCGGCCGACACGGTCGAGGCGTGGGGCGCGGAGTACCGGCCCGCACAGTCCGCCTGAGTCCGCTCGGCCCCCGAAGGCCCCCCGCGCCCCCGAACCTCCCTGAGCCACGCGCCCGTCAGGGCATGACGGGCTTCCCCTCGTGAAGCGCGATCGCGCGCTGCATCGCCTTGCGGGCTCGCGGGGTGTCCCGGGCGTCGTGGTAGGCGACGGCCAGCCGGAACCAGCAGCGCCAGTCGTCGGGCGAGTCCTCGGTCTCCGCGCGGCGCTTGGCGAAGACGGCGTCCGCCGAGTCGCGGTCGATACGGCCGCCGGGGGTACGGACCAACTCGTCGACCGGCAGCCCGCCCTCGGCGTCCAGTTCGGCGGCGAGGGCGTTCGCCTTCTTGACGAACTGGGTGTTCTTCCAGAGGAACCAGATACCGATCACCGGCAGGATCAGCACCGCGGCACCGAAGGTGACGGTGAGCACGGTGCCGTGCTGGATCAGCATCACGCCGCGGCTGCCGACCAGGACGAAGTAGACGACCAGGACGGCAGCCGTGACGAAGTAGGAGATTTTCGCGCGCATCCGAGCACTCAGCCGAGGTCGAGGAAGTGTTCGAGGCCGAAGGTGAGCCCGGGGGTGGTCACCACGCGGCGCACGCCGAGCAGGATGCCCGGCATGAAGCTGCTGTGGTGCAGGGAGTCGTGGCGGATGGTGAGGGTCTCGCCCTCGCCGCCGAGCAGGACCTCCTGGTGGGCGAGGAGGCCGCGGAGCCGTACGGCGTGCACCGGCACCCCGTCGACGTCCGCGCCGCGCGCGCCGTCCAGGGCCGTGACGGTCGCGTCCGGCTGCGGGGCGCAGCCGGCCTCGGCGCGGGCCTCCGCGATCAGCTGGGCGGTGCGGGTGGCGGTGCCGGACGGGGCGTCCGCCTTGTTCGGGTGGTGCAGCTCGACCACCTCGACCGACTCGAAGTAGCGCGCGGCCTGGGCGGCGAACTTCATGGTGAGCACGGCGCCGATGGAGAAGTTGGGCGCGATCAGCACGCCCGTCTCCGGGGACGCGTCGAGCGAGGTACGCAGATGCGCGAGGCGCTCGTCCGTCCAGCCGGTGGTGCCGACGACGGCGTGGATGCCGTGGCGGACGCAGAAGTCGAGGTTGCCCATCACCGAGGCGGGGGTGGTCAGTTCGACCACGACCTGGGCGCCGGTCTCGGCCAGGGTCTCCAGCTTGTCGCCCCGGCCCAGCGCGGCGACCAGTTCCATGTCGTCGGCGGCTTCGACGGCTCGTACCGCCTCGGAGCCGATACGGCCCTTGGCACCGAGGACGGCCACGCGCAGCTTGCTCATTGCTCTGCTCTCTCTGGGAGACGGATCTACGAGACGGATCTACGAGACGGATTCGTGCAGGCGGTCCGCCTGCTTGTCCTTCAGCGGGCCGATCACCGACAGCGAGGGGCGCTGTCCCAGTACCTCACGGGCGACCGCACGGACGTCGTCGGGAGTGACCGCGCCTATGTTCGCCAGCATGTCGTCGACCGACATCTGGGAGCCCCAGCACAGCTCGCTCTTGCCGATGCGGTTCATCAGCGCGCCCGTGTCCTCGAGACCGAGGACGGTCGATCCGGCGAGCTGGCCGATGGCGCGACCGATCTCGTCGTCCGACAGTCCCTCGTTCGCGACCCGGTCGAGCTCGCCGCGGCAGATCTTCAGCACGTCGTGGACCTGGCTGGGCCGGCAGCCCGCGTAGACGCCGAAGAGGCCGCAGTCGGCGAAGCCCGAGGTGTACGAGTACACGCTGTAGGCCAGGCCGCGCTTCTCGCGGACTTCCTGGAAGAGACGGGACGACATGCCGCCGCCGAGGGCCGTGTTCAGCACGCCGAGCGCCCACCGGCGGTCGTCGGTCCGGGCCAGACCCGGCATACCGAGGACGACATGGGCCTGCTCGGTCCTGCGGCCCAACACCTCGACCCGGCCCGCCGTCCTGACCGTCCGCCGGCCGTCGCGCGGGGCGACCGGTGCGGCGTCCGTACGGGACAGCGCGCCGGCCCTGTCGAAGGCCTTGCGGACCTGGCGTACGACCGTGGCGTGGTCGATGTTGCCCGCGGCCGCGACGACCAGGTGCGTCGGGTCGTAGTGCTTCTTGTAGAAGCGGGCGATCTGCGAGCGGTTCAGCGCGTTGATGGTGTCGACGGTGCCGAGGACCGGGCGGCCGAGCGGGGTGTCGCCGAACATGGTGCGCGCGAAGAGGTCGTGGACGACATCGCCCGGGTCGTCCTCGGTCATCGCGATCTCTTCGAGGATGACGCCGCGCTCGGCGTCGACATCCTCTTCGAGGATCAGCGAGCCGGTGAGCATGTCGCAGACGACGTCGATCGCGAGCGGCAGATCGGTGTCGAGCACGCGCGCGTAGTAGCAGGTGTACTCCTTCGCCGTGAAGGCATTCATCTCGCCGCCGACCGCGTCGATCGCGGCGGAGATGTCGAGGGCGGAGCGCTTGTGCGTGCCCTTGAAGAGGAGGTGCTCCAGATAGTGCGTCGCGCCGTTCAGCGACGGGGTCTCGTCACGGGAGCCGACGTGCGCCCAGATGCCGAAGGTGGCGGAGCGTACGGAGGGCAGGGTCTCGGTGACGATGCGCAGGCCCCCGGGGAGGACCGTGCGGCGGACCGTGCCGATGCCGTGCTCGCCCTGGAGAAGCGTTTGGGTACGGGCGACGGCCCGCGCCTCCGAGGAGG
>NZ_JBSGZO010000423.1:0-7485 GCF_053611045.1 Streptomyces sp. NPDC054841
GCGGCGTCCAGCTGCGCCGCGATCGTGTCGATGGCGAGCCAGAAGATCATGGACTCGGGCGGCGCCGGCACATCCGCGCTGCCCCGCTCCGCGAGCCAGACACGGGCGAGCCCGCCCAGCTCCGGGTCGTCGAGGACCTCACGGACGGCCGGTTCGGCGTCCGCGCCGACCAGCGCGAGGGCCTGCTGGCAGTGCAGCCGGCGCAGCGGCGCGCCGGCGTCCTCCCCGCGCGCGGCGGTGAGGAGGTCGCGGGCCGCCCCGACCGGGGTGCGCAGGGCGAGCCACCGCACCGTCTCCGCCCGCGCCGACATCTCGGGGTAGTAAGCGACCCCGTCGAGCAGCGCGTCCGCGTCCTTGTCCGCGAGGTCTCCCACGGCCGGCGCCACCACGCCCGCCTCCAGCATCCGGGCCCTGATCCCGTACAGCCCGAGCGGAGTGAGCTTCACCATCCCGTAACGGGTGACGTCTTCCTCCTCCGCGGCGGACACGGACGGGGCGGACTCCGCGCCCTCCTCGACCATCAGGGCCTCGTCGACCGGCCGGTACTCGACGAGACCGATCGGCTCCAGCAGCCGGAACTGGTCGTCCAGCCGCATCATCGCGTCGGACACCTGCTCAAGGACGTCGTCGGTGGGCTCCCCCATGTCGTCGGGCACGATCATCGACGCGGCCAGGGCGGGCAGCGGCACCGCCCCTTCCCCCGCCCCGCCCTCCGTGACGGTGAGCAGGTAGAGGTTGCCGAGGACGCCTTCGAGAAACTCGCTCTCCGCCTCGGGGTTCCAGTCCAGCGCCTCGAGGTCGATAGCGCCGTCCTCGCCGATGACGTCGGTCAGATCGTCCAGCAACGGCGCGATCGCGTCGGCGAACACGGCGTCGAACGCGTCCTGCCAGAGCGTGAGCACGTCCTGCGGGCTGCCCCCCGTGATCAGCGTGAGATTGCCGCCCGTGGCGACCGTGCCGTGCTCGGCCCGCTCGTCCTCCGGGTCGACGACCTCGACGAGCCCCGTGTCCACGGCGATCCGCCATGCCTCGCTCGCGTCCGCCGCCCCGTCCGCGTCCGCCGTGAGCCCCAATGCCGCGGCGGCCGCGGGCAGTTGCTCCTCGATGAGTTCGCCACCCGCCCCGACCCTGGTCCCAGGTCCGGCCCAGCGCGCGATCCGTACCGCCCTCGCCAGCAGCGGCGCGCCGAGCGCGTCCCGCGCAAGCTCCGCGTCCGAGTGCAGCCTCACCGGCGGCATGGTGGGGCGTGCGGCGGGGCGGTCTACTGGCATCTGGTGGCTCTCCTCGACTGTGCGCGTACTGGTCTGTGTGGCTCGGTTCGTCTCCGGGGCGCTCCGGCCCTGTCGACGGTCGATCGTGGTCGGTCGATCGTGCTCGGTCCCTCGTTCCTCGGAACGTCCACCCGCGCGGCGGTAGCCGCGCATCGATCGCAGCCTCCCTTCCGACAGCGGCGCGCTCCTTCGGCTCGCTCGCGCTCGGGGCGGCCCCCAGCGTAGACGCATTTCACCCGATGCCATCCGGTTCATGTACTCGTCAACCGCCGTACACCCGGCGCCTCTTGACAAGTGGTGCGCTCTGCCAAGAGATTGACGCGCGTAGATCTTATGAGCCACCCCCAACCCTCACTCGGAGTTACCGTCATGCCTTCCATACCGAGACCTGCCGCCGTCGCGGCCGTCGTGGCCACCGCTCTGGCCGCCGGTCTGCTCGCCGGCTCCTCCTCGGCCGCGGCCGACGCCGATGCTGTCGCAGACACCACGGCCGGCGTGCGCATTCATGACATCCAGGGCACCACCCGCACCTCCCCCCTCGTGGGGCAGCAGGTCAAGGACGTCGAGGGCATCGTCATCGGCGTGCGTACGTACGGCTCCTCCCGCGGTTTCTGGATCCAGGACCAGCAGGCGGACAACGACCCGGCCACCAGCGAGGGCCTCTTCGTCTTCACCGGCGCCGCGCCCACCGTCGCCGTCGGCGACGCCGTGAAGGTCTCGGGCACGGTCGGCGAGTACGTCCCCGGCGGCCTGAACTCCGGCAACCAGTCGCTCACCCAGATCTCCAAGCCCACCGTCACGGTGGTCTCGTCCGGCAACGCGCTGCCCGCGCCGGTCACCGTCTCCGCCCGGTCGGTGCCCTCGGCGTACGCGCCCGAGGGCGATCCGGCCGCCGCGAACAGCATCAACGCGCTGCCGCTGAAGCCCGGTTCGTACGCGCTGGACTACTACGAGTCGCTGGAAGGCACCAACGTACGGATCGGCACCTCGCGTGTCGTCGGCGCCACCGACCCGTACAACGAGCTGTGGGTCACGGTGAAGCCGAAGGAGAACGCGACCCGGCGCGGCGGCACGCTCTACGGCTCGTACGCCTCCCAGAACACCGGCCGGCTGCAGATCCAGTCGCTGATCCCGCTCGCCCAGCAGCCCTTCCCGAAGGCGAACGTCGGCGATGTGCTGACCGGCACGACCGAAGGCCCGCTGGACTTCAACCAGTTCGGCGGCTACACGATCACGGCGCGCACCCTCGGCACGGTCACCGACGGCGAGCTGGAGCGCGAGAGCACCCGTGCGCAGCGCCGCGGCGAGCTGGCCGTCGCCACGTACAACGTGGAGAACCTGGACCCGTCCGACCCGCAGGAGAAGTTCGACGCGCTGGCGAAGGCCGTCGTCGACAACCTCGCCTCGCCCGACATCCTCGCCCTGGAGGAGATCCAGGACAACACCGGCGCCAAGAACGACGGTACGGTCGCCGCCGACCAGACGATCAAGAAGTTCACGGACGCGATCGCCGCGGCCGGCGGCCCGGCGTACGAGTTCCGGACGGTCGACCCGGAGAACAACAAGGACGGCGGCGAGCCCGGCGGCAACATCCGCCAGGTGTTCCTCTTCAACCCGGAGAGGGTCTCCTTCACCGACCGTGCGGGCGGCGACGCGACGACCGCGACCGGTGTCGTACGGGAGAAGGGCCACGCCGCCCTGACCCTGTCCCCCGGCCGGATCGACCCGGCGAACACCGCATGGGAGAGCAGCCGCAAGCCGCTCGCGGGCGAGTTCGTCTTCCGCGGCCGTACGGTCTTCGTCATCGCCAACCACTTCGGTTCGAAGGGCGGCGACGAGGGCCTGACCTCGCACCACCAGCCGCCGGTCCGCTCCTCCGAGGCCAAGCGCCTCCAGCAGGCGCAGGCCGTGAACGTCTTCGTCAAGGACATCCTGAAGGCGCAGCGGAGCGCCGATGTCGTCGTCCTCGGCGACATCAACGACTTCGAGTTCTCGGCGACGACGAAGGCTCTGACCGACGGCGGCGCGCTGTACCCGGCGGTCAAGTCCCTGCCGCGCAGTGAGCGTTACTCGTACGTCTACCAGGGCAACAGCCAGGTGCTGGACCAGATCCTGACCAGTCCGTCGATCGACGACTTCAGCTACGACAGCGTGCACATCAACGCGGAGTTCGCGGACCAGAACAGCGACCACGACCCGCAGGTGCTGCGTTTCCGCCCGTAGTCCCGTTCCGTTCCGGACCGTTACACGCCCGTGCTCAGGCTGAGTGCGGGCGTGTAGCGCGTCACCCTGCTGCCCACGAGGCCCGGGTAGCGCTGGACGCGCTCCCACAGCTCCGTGCTCGAACCGACGCCGTCGCCGGGTGCTTCGAGCGCCTCCCGGTGGGCCTGCTCGCTCTCCCACTCGGCGTAGTTGAGGACACGGGCGCCGTCCGTGCTGATGTGGAAGTGGGCGGAGATGCCGCCGGGGTGCGTGTGCGGGTCGTTGTCGAGTGCGGTGAACACCGCGTCGACCCAGTCCCGTTGCCGCGCCGGGTCGGGCCCGTCGAAGTCGGCCTCGACGATGACGACGCAGCCCGGCTCCGTGGTGTCGCCGGCTGCCCGCCCGCCGCTGCGGTAGGGCACGTAAGAGCGGAGTCCGAGCCGCTCGATGCCGGGTACGGCGGCGTCGATCTCGTCGTTCCGCTCGTCCCGGAAGGTGCGGAGAAAGTCCTGATAGGCGTCCTCGCCGGTCCACTGCGAGTAGTGGAGCAGCGTGGTGCCGTCATTGGATGTGTACACGCTGTACGAGAGCAGGCCGACGTCGGGCCAGTCGCGGCGCTGCCAGGCCCGTGCGATCGCCTCGACGGCGGCCTGCTGCCGCTCGGGCGTACCGACGTGCCAGGTGCCGGCCTTGACGATGCCGACGCCGGGCCGGGTCAGGTCGGGGCGGACGGACAGCTGCACGGTCATCGGGATCCTCCTGTGAGCGATCATTCGTTCCTTCGATGACCATGCTCGAACTTCAACCTTGGTTGAAGTCAACTGTCTGCCCGTCGCCCGCTCAGCCCGACGCACCGACCTCGTTGTCGGGGGCGCCGTCGCCGACGGGCGGGAGGTCACCCCGCTCGACCGGCGGCGCATCGGGCGCCTCCTCGGGGAGGATCCGGTCCAGCTCACGGTCGTCCGCGCGATGGGCGGCCCGGGCCGCGGCGCGCAGGGTCGCACGGTCCACGGAGCGGTCGGCGGCGACCCGGACGACATGACCGTCCTCGGCGCGGGCGTACTCGTGGCGGCCGCCGGCCGAGCGGTACCAGGTCGCGTCGCCGTCCGCCTCGCAGGTGACCGGAGCGTCGCCTGCCGAATCGACGTGCGTGGAGCGGCAGTTGGCCTCGGTGAGGCTGCCGCGGTCGACGACCAGATGGACCTGGCCGCCGCCCGGGGCCTGGACGTAGGTGCTCTGGAAACCGTCGTCGCCGGACGGGCCGAGGGACTGCTTCGCAAGCTCGAAGCCGGGCACGTCGGTGACGTAGATCAGCTCCATGGCGGACTCCAGGCTCCGGGCCCGGGCCTCCAGCGCGGCGCGGTCGGGGGCGGGAGCGGGAGCGTCGCCGGGCCGGTCGGCGGCCCGCTCCGTACCGCAGGCGGCGAGGACGAGAAGCAGCGGGAGCACGACGAGACGCGCGGTACGGATCATGCGCCCCATCCTGCCTCAACGACCAACACTCGTACGGTCGTTCGCGCTTCATGAGAGGTGGCCACTCCTCGCCACTCTTCAGTGCTGCTTCCCCTTCATCACAAGGAGAACTAAGTGGACCTTCACGGTCGGGGCGGCTGACACTTCGGACATGACGACACCACCCTCACACCCACGCCCGCGACCCTTCGGCCGCGCCCTCTGCGCGATGATCACGCCCTTCACCGCCACGGGCGAACTGGACCTGGACGGCGCACGGAAGCTCGCCGCGCATCTGGTGGCCGGGGGCTGCGACGGTCTCGTGCTGAACGGCACCACCGGCGAGTCCCCCACCACCACCGACGCCGAGAAGACCGCGCTCGTACGGGCCGTGCGCGAGGCCGTCGGTGACCGGGTGAGCATCGTCGCCGGCGTCGGCAGCGCGAGCACCCGGCACACGGTGGAGCTCGCCCGGTCCACCGAGGCGGCGGGCGCCGACGGCCTGCTCGTCGTCACGCCGTACTACAGCCGCCCGCCACAGGCTGCCGTCGAGGCGCATTTCCGGCAGGTCGCCGACGCGACCGGAGTCCCCCTGATGCTGTACGACATCCCCGGTCGTACCGGCACCCGCATCGAGCCGGAGACGATGCTGCGCCTCGCCGGCCATCCCCGGATCGTGGCCGTGAAGGACTGCGCGAACGACCTGCTCGGCAGTACCAAGGTGATCGCCCGGACCTCGCTGGCCTACTACTCGGGTTCCGAGGAGCTGAATCTGGCGCTGTACGCGCTGGGCGGCGCGGGCTTCGTGAGCACGGTCGCGAATGCCGCCCCGCGCCCGATGCGGGCGGTGCTCGACGCCTACGACGCGGGCAGGACGGCGGAGGCCGCCGGGCTCAACCAGCACACGGTCCCGCTCGTCGAGCTGATGATGGCGTCGGGGCTGCCGGGCACCGTGACCGCGAAGTCGCTGCTGGACCGGCTCGGTCTGCCGGCCGGGCCGGTCCGGGAACCGCTGCAGCCCGCCGGCCGTGGGACGGCCGACGGGCTGCTGGCTGCGTTCGAGGAGCTGGCTCGGTCCTCCCTCGCTCAGCCGGGCAGGTGAGACGCGTCGAGGACCTTGGCATGCTCCAGGACGTCCTCGAGCGGATCGTCGATCTGACCGGTCGAGATCAGCGCCACGGAAGGCGCGTTGTGCGAGTCGGTGTGCGTCTCGTCGGCGTACGCGACGCCCGACGGCTGCGCCACCACCAGCAGCAGCGTCGACGTTCCGAGTGCGGTCCGCCTGATCTTCATGTCGCTTCCTCGCCTTGACTGTTCGTATGGCTCTGCGTTCACCCGTTTATCCGCACGGCGGGATCAAAGGTTACGCAGAGTCACGCGAACGCGTCAGTTGTGGCTGTGGAGCACTTCGTTGAGACCGCCCCAGACCGCGTTGTTCGGGCGGGCCTCGACGGTGCCGGTCACCGAGTTGCGGCGGAAGAGGATGTTCGACGCGCCGGAGAGCTCACGGGCCTTGACGATCTGGCCGTCGGGCATCGTGATGCGCGTACCGGCGGTGATGTAGAGACCGGCCTCGACGACGCACTCGTCGCCGAGCCCGATCCCGACGCCCGCCTCGGCGCCGATCAGGCAGCGCTCGCCGATGGAGATGATGACGTTGCCGCCGCCGGAGAGGGTGCCCATGGTGGAGGCGCCGCCGCCGATGTCGGAACCGTCGCCGACGACGACACCCGCGGAGATCCGGCCCTCGACCATGGAGGTGCCGAGGGTGCCGGCGTTGAAGTTGACGAAGCCCTCGTGCATGACCGTGGTGCCCTCGGCCAGGTGCGCGCCGAGCCGTACGCGGTCGGCGTCGGCGATCCGGACACCCTTGGGGGCGACGTAGTCCGTCATCCGCGGGAACTTGTCGATGGACGTCACCTGGAGGTGCAGACCCTCGGCGCGGGCGTTGAGCCGCACCTTCTCGACGTCGTCCACGGCGACCGGACCGAGCGAGGTCCAGGCGACGTTGGAGAGCAGCCCGAAGAGCCCTTCCAGGTTCTGTCCGTGCGGGCGGACGAGGCGGTGGGAGAGCAGGTGGAGCCGCAGGTAGGCGTCGTGCGCGTCGAGCGGCTTGTCGTCGAGCGAGGCGATGACCGTACGGACGGCGACGATCTCGACCCCACGGCGGGCGTCCACGCCGATGGCCTTGGCGGCCCCCTCGCCGAGGGCGTTCACCGCCTGGTCGGGCGTGAGCCGCTCGGTGCCGGCCGGACCGGGCTCGGCGGTGAGCTCGGGGGCGGGGAACCAGGTGTCGAGAACGCTGCCGTCGCCGGCGATGGTGGCAAGGCCGGCGGCGACGGCGCCGGCGGCGCGAGGTGCAGTGGTGCTGTCGGGCGAGTCAGTCATATGGAGAACCTAACCGGCCGGGGCGGGCCGGGGCGAACCGGTCTCAGGTGCCGGTCGCCGCGCCGACGGCCCGTCCCCTGTGCGGCCCGGCGGCGCGGTGCGGTTCAGGGCCGCTGGCCCGGCTTGTCGACGACGCGGGTCTCGACCCGGGCGATGTCGACGTAGACGGTGT
>NZ_JBSGZO010000424.1:0-7479 GCF_053611045.1 Streptomyces sp. NPDC054841
GGTCCGGCCGCTCACTGGTTTTCTACGAAGACGACTACTTCACGGGTTCCGGTTCCGGAGCCGGCTCGGCCTCCGTGTCACCGGACCCCGGGTCCACGGGGGTCCTGACGGAGTCGAGCAGCAGCTGCGCCACGTCCACGACCTGGAGCGACTCCTTCGCCTTGCCCTCGCCCTTCTTCCCGTTGACCGAGTCGGAGAGCATGACGAGGCAGAACGGGCAGGCGGTGGAGACGATGTCCGGGTTCAGGGACAGCGCCTCGTCCACGCGCTCGGTGTTGATGCGCTTGCCGATCCGCTCTTCCATCCACATCCGCGCACCACCGGCGCCGCAGCAGAAGCCGCGCTCCTTGTGGCGGTGCATCTCCTGCTGGCGCAGGCCCGGGACCTTGTCCATGATCTCGCGCGGCGGCGTGTAGACCTTGTTGTGGCGGCCCAGGTAGCAGGGGTCGTGGTACGTGATCAGGCCCTCGACCGGGGTCACCGGGACGAGGCGGCCCTCGTCGATGAGGTGCTGGAGCAGCTGGGTGTGGTGGATGACCTCGTACTCGCCGCCCAGCTGCGGGTACTCGTTCGCGATGGTGTTGAAGCAGTGCGGGCAGGTCGCGACGATCTTCTTCGAAGCCTTCGGCTTCTTCGTCGACTCGTCCTCGTCGTCCTCGCCGAACGCCATGTTCAGCATCGCCACGTTCTCCTGGCCGAGCTGCTGGAACAGCGGCTCGTTGCCGAGGCGGCGGGCGGAGTCACCGGTGCACTTCTCGTCCCCGCCCATGATCGCGAACTTGACGTCCGCCATGTGCAGCAGCTCCGCGAAGGCCTTGGTGGTCTTCTTGGCGCGGTCCTCCAGGGCGCCCGCGCAGCCGACCCAGTAGAGGTAGTCGACCTCGGACAGGTCCTCGACGTCCTTGCCGACGACCGGGACCTCGAAGTCGACCTCCTTGGTCCACTCCAGGCGCTGCTTCTTGGCCAGGCCCCAGGGGTTGCCCTTCTTCTCCAGGTTCTTGAGCATCGTGCCCGCCTCGGACGGGAAGGAGCTCTCGATCATCACCTGGTAGCGGCGCATGTCGACGATGTGGTCGATGTGCTCGATGTCGACCGGGCACTGCTCCACGCACGCACCGCAGGTGGTGCAGGACCACAGCACGTCCGGGTCGATGACGCCGTTCTCCTCGACCGTGCCGATCAGCGGGCGCTCGGCCTCGGCCAGAGCGGCCGCCGGGACGTCCTTCAGCTGCTCCTCGGAGGCCTTCTCCTCGCCCTCCATCGTCTTGCCGCCGCCGGCCAGCAGGTACGGGGCCTTGGCGTGCGCGTGGTCGCGCAGCGACATGATGAGCAGCTTCGGGGAGAGCGGCTTTCCGGTGTTCCAGGCGGGGCACTGCGACTGGCAGCGGCCGCACTCCGTACACGTCGAGAAGTCGAGGATGCCCTTCCAGGAGAACTGCTCGACCTGGCTGACGCCGAAGACGTCGTCCTCGCCCGGGTCCTCGAAGTCGATCTCCTTGCCGCCGCTGGTCATCGGCTGGAGCGCGCCCAGAGCGGTGGAGCCGTCCGCGTTGCGCTTGAACCAGATGTTCGGGAAGCCGAGGAAGCGGTGCCAGGCCACACCCATGTTGGTGTTGAGCGAGACCGTGATCATCCAGGTGAAGGACGTGACGATCTTGAGCGCCGCGAAGAAGTACGTGAGGTGCTGGAGCGTGCTCAGGCTCAGCCCGTCGAGGGCGGCGATCAGCGGGTACGAGGCGAAGAAGCCCGGCTCCCAGCCGTCGACGCCGTGCTGGGCGCCCTCCAGGGCGCGCAGCGTCATGATGCAGACGCCGACGATGAGGATGACGGCCTCGACGAAGTACGCCTGGCCCGTCTTGGAGCCCGCGAAGCGGGACTTGCGGCCCGCCCTGCCCGGCCTGCTCAGCTGCCGGATCACGATCAGGGTCACGATGCCGAGGACCGTCATCAGGCCGAGGAACTCGGTGAAGATCTCGTAGGGCAGCCAGTCGCCGATGATCGGGATCAACCAGTCGGCCTGGAAGAGCTGGCCGAAGGCGTTGACGATCGTGAGCAGCAGCGAGAAGAAGCCCACCGCGACGAACCAGTGCGCCACGCCGACGACGCCCCAGCGGTTCATGCGGGTGTGGCCGAGGAACTCCTTGACCAGCGTGATGGTGCGCTGCGTGGGATCGCCGGTCCGGGTGCCCGCGGGCACGGGCTGGCCGAGCCGCACGAAGCGGTAGATCTGCGCGATGGCACGGCCGAACAGCGCGACGGCCACCACCGTGATGACCAGCGACACGATGATCGCGGCGAGTTGCATTTGGGGGCTCCTCGGGCCTGCGAGGTGGGGAATCAGCACTTACTAAGCGGTAACTTATTCAGTCCGTGCTGAGACTACCCACTTATTCCGCCGCACTGTAGCCAGGCAAGCGGTGATCTGCGTCGCTCAGGTCACCCTGAGTGCGAGCCGGTCGCAGGGCCGGAATCGTACGCAGGAGAACGGCCAGATCCAGTCCGATCCAATAGTGCTCCACATAGTGCTGATCGAGCAGTTCGGACTCGTCCCACGGGAGCGTGGAATGCCGGCGGAGCTGTGCGGGGCCGGTCAGCCCCGGTTTGACGGTCTGCCGCCAGGGCAGGGCCGCGCGGGGGTTGTCGGGTGCCAGCGCCGCCGGGCCGACCAGGGACATCTCGCCCCGTACGACATGGGGCAGCCGGGACAGCAGATCCAGCCGGAAGCGACGGGTGCGCAGTGAGCGGACCGTGAACGGGTAGCCGTGCTGTCCGGTCTTGAGTTCCCGCACGAATGCGCCGCCGGGCCGGCGCTTCAGGGCCGTCGAGCAGGCCGCGGCGGCCAGCAGGGGTGAGGCGAGCATCAGCAGGACGGTGCCGAGGGTCAGATCGAGAAGGCGCTTGGGTTGCACGGCGTGCACGGCTCTCACCTGACCGTTCTGTTGTTCTCTGTCGATGTCTGCCGCGTCTGTGAACCTTTCGCGTGCTTTGTAGAACGATGGCACGGTGGGGGCGGGGGAGGGTGCAGGCCGCGCCGGGCAGGTGTCTCATGGGTGGCGCACCATAGTTGAGTCGACTCGACTCAGGTCTGTTGACCTTATGGGGTCCGTGATGCATCCTTGAGCGTGTCCCGCTCAGGTTTATCCCCGGAAGACCTGGTGGGTGCCTCAGCCGAAAGGTCTTTCCGGCTGGGGGTCCGGGGGCCCGCGGCGAAGTCGCCGATGTCACGGTCCCCGGGAAGCGCAGTACTCAAGTCCAGCTCACTGGAGGAATCGAAATGGCACGTGCGGTCGGCATCGACCTGGGCACGACTAACTCCGTCGTCAGCGTTCTGGAGGGCGGTGAGCCCACCGTCATCACCAACGCCGAGGGCGCCAGGACCACGCCGTCCGTCGTCGCCTTCGCCAAGAACGGTGAGGTGCTCGTCGGAGAGGTCGCGAAGCGTCAGGCGGTCACGAACGTGGACCGGACCATCCGGTCCGTGAAGCGTCACATGGGCACCGATTGGAAGATCGAGCTCGACGGGAAGACCTTCAACCCGCAGCAGATGAGCGCCTTCATCCTGCAGAAGCTGAAGCGCGACGCGGAGTCGTACCTGGGCGAGAAGGTCACGGACGCGGTCATCACCGTCCCGGCGTACTTCAACGACTCCGAGCGTCAGGCCACCAAGGAGGCCGGCGAGATCGCGGGTCTCAACGTCCTGCGCATCGTCAACGAGCCGACGGCCGCCGCCCTGGCCTACGGCCTCGACAAGGACGACCAGACCATCCTCGTCTTCGACCTCGGTGGCGGCACCTTCGACGTCTCGCTGCTGGAGATCGGCGACGGTGTCGTCGAGGTGAAGGCCACCAACGGTGACAACCACCTCGGTGGTGACGACTGGGACCAGCGCGTCGTCGACTACCTGGTGAAGCAGTTCGCCAACGGTCACGGCGTCGACCTGTCCAAGGACAAGATGGCTCTCCAGCGTCTCCGCGAGGCCGCGGAGAAGGCGAAGATCGAGCTGTCGTCCTCGACCGAGACGACGATCAACCTGCCCTACATCACGGCGTCCGCCGAGGGCCCGCTGCACCTGGACGAGAAGCTCACGCGCGCCCAGTTCCAGCAGCTGACCGCCGACCTGCTGGAGCGCTGCAAGACGCCGTTCCACAACGTCATCAAGGACGCGGGCATCCAGCTCTCCGAGATCGACCACGTCGTTCTCGTCGGTGGTTCGACCCGTATGCCGGCCGTCGCCGAGCTCGTCAAGGAGCTGACCGGCGGCAAGGAGGCCAACAAGGGTGTGAACCCGGACGAGGTCGTCGCCATCGGCGCCACCCTCCAGGCCGGTGTCCTCAAGGGTGAGGTCAAGGACGTCCTGCTCCTCGACGTGACCCCGCTGTCCCTCGGTATCGAGACCAAGGGCGGCATCATGACCAAGCTCATCGAGCGCAACACCACGATCCCGACCAAGCGGTCCGAGATCTTCACGACGGCCGAGGACAACCAGCCGTCCGTGCAGATCCAGGTCTACCAGGGCGAGCGCGAGATCGCGGCGTACAACAAGAAGCTCGGCATGTTCGAGCTGACCGGCCTTCCGCCGGCCCCGCGCGGCGTCCCGCAGATCGAGGTCTCCTTCGACATCGACGCCAACGGCATCATGCACGTGACCGCGAAGGACCTGGGCACGGGCAAGGAGCAGAAGATGACCGTCACCGGCGGCTCTTCGCTCGCCAAGGACGAGGTCGACCGGATGCGCCAGGAGGCCGAGCAGTACGCGGAGGAGGACCACCGCCGCCGCGAGGCCGCCGAGACCCGCAACCAGGCCGAGCAGCTCGTCTACCAGACCGAGAAGTTCCTCAAGGACAACGAGGACAAGGTCCCGGGCGACGTCAAGACCGAGGTCGAGACGGCGGTGACCGAGCTCAAGGAGAAGCTGAAGGGGGAGGACACCGCGGAGATCCGTACCGCCACCGAGAAGGTCGCGGCCGTCTCCCAGAAGCTCGGCCAGGCCATGTACGCCGACGCGCAGGCCCAGCAGGCCGCGGGCGGTGCCGACGCACCGGGCGCCGGTGCCGGCGCGCAGGCCGAGGACGATGTCGTCGACGCCGAGATCGTCGACGACGAGAAGCCGAAGGGCGGCGCTGCCTGATGACGGAGGAGACCCCGGGCTTCGAGGAGAAGCCCGACGTCCCCTCCGGCGCCACTCCCGACGAAGCGGCGCAGGCCGCCTCCCCCTCCGTCGAGGAGGGGGCGGCCCCGGCCGGGGACGCAGCACAGACCGCAGCTCAGGCAGGCCTGACCGCCCAGCTGGACCAGGTCCGTACCGCGCTCAACGAGCGCACGATTGACCTCCAGCGGCTCCAGGCCGAGTACCAGAACTACCGTCGCCGCGTGGAGCGGGACCGCATCACGGTCAAGGAGATCGCCGTCGCGCAACTCCTGACCGAGCTCCTGCCCGTCCTCGACGACATCGGCCGCGCCCGGGAGCACGGCGAGCTGGTGGGCGGCTTCAAGTCGGTGGCCGAATCGCTGGAGACGGTCGCCGCCAAGATGGGCCTGCAGCAGTTCGGCAAGGAGGGCGAGCCCTTCGACCCGACGATCCACGAAGCCCTGATGCACTCGTACGCGCCGGACGTCACCGAGACGACCTGCGTCGCGATCCTGCAGCCGGGGTACCGGATCGGCGAGCGGACCATCCGCCCCGCCCGCGTCGCGGTGGCCGAGCCCCAGCCCGGGGCCCAGCCGAAGGACCAGGCGGAGCAGGCGCCGGACGAGGAGAGCGGTGGCCCGGACGAGGGCTGACGCAGTGACTGACGCAGTGACGTACCGGAAGGAGGGACGTCGATGAGCACGAAGGACTTCGTCGAGAAGGACTACTACAAGGTCCTCGGCGTCCCCAAGGACGCCACCGACGCGGAGATCAAGAAGGCGTACCGGAAGCTCGCCCGCGAGAACCACCCGGACGCCAACAAGGGCGACGCCAAGGCCGAGGAGCGCTTCAAGGAGATCTCCGAGGCCAACGACGTGCTCGGCGACCCCAAGCGGCGCAAGGAGTACGACGAGGCGCGTTCCCTCTTCGGCAACGGTGGCTTCCGGGCCGGGCCCGGCGCCGGCGGCAGCTTCAACTTCGACCTGGGTGACCTCTTCGGGGGCACCCAGGCCGGAGGGGGCGGTGCCGGTGGTGCCGGCGGCTTCGGCGGCGGACTCGGGGATGTCTTCGGCGGGCTGTTCAACCGCGGTGCCGGTACCGGGACGCGTACGCAGCCCCGCCGTGGCCAGGACATCGAGTCCGAGGTGACGCTCAGCTTCACCGAGGCCGTCGACGGGGCCACGGTCCCGCTCCGGATGTCCAGCCAGCAGCCGTGCAAGGCCTGTTCGGGCACCGGCGACAAGAACGGCACACCGCGCGTGTGCCCGACCTGTGTCGGCACAGGTCAGGTCTCGCGCGGCGGCAGCGGCTCGTTCTCGCTGACCGACCCGTGCGTGGACTGCAAGGGCCGCGGGCTCATCGCCCAGGACCCCTGCGAGGTCTGCCACGGCAGCGGCCGCGCCAAGTCGTCCCGGACCATGCAGGTCCGCATCCCCGCGGGGGTGAGTGACGGCCAGCGTATCCGGCTGCGCGGCAAGGGCGCCCCGGGCGAGCGCGGCGGACCGGCCGGCGATCTCTACGTCGTGGTCCATGTCGACTCCCACCCGGTCTTCGGCCGCAAGGACGACAACCTCACCGTGACCGTGCCGGTCTCCTTCGCGGAGGCGGCGCTCGGCGGCGAGGTGAAGGTCCCGACGCTCGGCGGCCCTCCGGTCACGCTGAAACTGCCCGCCGGTACGCCGAACGGCCGTACGATGCGGGCCCGTGGCAAGGGTGCGGTCCGCAAGGACGGCACCCGCGGCGATCTGCTCATCACCGTGGAGGTGGCGGTGCCGAAGGACCTCGGAGACGAGGCCCGTGAGGCGCTGGAGGCCTACCGCAAGGTGACTGAGGGCGAGGATCCGCGGGCAGAACTGTTCCAGGCTGCGAAGGGAGCATGACGCGATGGACGGTCGACGTCGACAGCCCGGATTCGGTAGCAGGGCCTATGAACTGACCGACGAGACGCCGGTGTACGTCATCTCGGTCGCGGCTCAGCTGTCCGGTCTGCACCCGCAGACCCTGCGGCAGTACGACCGCCTCGGTCTCGTCTCCCCGGACCGCACCGCCGGGCGCGGCCGGCGCTACTCGGCCCGCGACATCGAACTGCTCCGGCAGGTGCAGGCGCTGTCGCAGGACGAGGGCATCAACCTGGCAGGTATCAAGCGCATCATCGAGCTGGAGAACCAGGTCGCGGCGCTCCAGCAGCGCGTTGCGGAGCTCTCGGCGGCGGTGGAGAGCGCGGCGGCGGCGATGCAGCAGCGCGAGGCGCAGGTGCATGCGTCGTACCGGCGTGACCTCGTGCCGTACCAGGACGTGCAGCAGACGAGCGCGCTCGTGGTGTGGCGGCCGAAGCGCGACCAGTAGCAGTC
>NZ_JBSGZO010000425.1:0-7440 GCF_053611045.1 Streptomyces sp. NPDC054841
CGACCAGGACGTCCGCGTTCGCCGCCGCCTTGCCCTTCTCGACCGCGCTCTCCGACAGGCCGAGGGTCTTGGCGACCTCGACCGCCTTCGCCTTCTGGGCCGCGTCACCATAGATGACCTGCGACGACGACTCGGATTCCGCCTTGCCCGCGTCGACGAACGCATAGCCGCCGTTGACCAGGACGATTCTGGCGGCCTCGGTGGCGTCGCCGTTGCCGCTGGCGTTCCGCACACCGACCCGCACCGCCGCGCCCTGCTCCGGTGCGCTGACCTTGCCGCCCAGGATGTCCTTGACCACGCTGTCGCTCGCCTCCTGGCTGAGCGTGCCGTCCGGCTGGACGGGCAGCAGGGCGGTCTTGTAGTCGCCGCCCTTCGCATGCTCGGCGAGCTTCGCGAGCGAGGCTCCGAGGTCCTTCTCGGGCAGCGAGGGGTCCAGGATCTGGGCCAGAGTCTCCACGGTCACCGTCGCGCCCTTCGGGTCGCTGGAGATCTTCCGCAGCACGCCGTACATGACCTGGCCGAAGCGCTGCAGCTGCTTGGCCTCGGCCTCACCGGGTCCGCGGTAGGTCGCGTAGGCGACGGCCATGCGGCCGTTGAGCGTCTGGTTCTCGCCCTTCTTCACCACCGGCGCCTCGCCCTTCTTGGCGCCCGGCACCGCGGTGTCGGTGGTGAGGTCGATGCCGCCGACCAGCTCCACCAGGTTCTCCAGGTAGGGGGTGTCCAGCCGCCAGGTGCCGGTGATCCGGGTACCCAGCAGGGTGCCGATCGCCTCGCGGGTGCCCGTGGTGCCGTCATCGTCGACGGACTTGCCGAGGGTGGTGGCGGTGCCCTCGTCGTCGGCGACGGAGAGCGAGTTCGGGAGCAGGACGGTCGTGCCCTGCTTGGTGGTGGAGTTGTCGACCAGCAGGGCGGTGGAGGTGCCCTTCTGCTTGGTGTTGTGCAGATGCAGCACGATCACGTCGCGCTTCTGTGGGCCGGTGGCGGTGTTCTGCGAGCCGCCGGAGCCCGAGGTGCCGGGCAGCTTGCCCGTGTACCAGAGGTAGCCGACCCCTCCGGCGAGAGTGAGGGCGAGGACGACGACGAGAGCGACGACGCGGTTGCGGCCGCGGCGCTTGGCCTCCTCGCGCCGTTCGGAGCGGCTCTCGGTGAACTTCAGCCAGTCGATGACGTCCTCGGAGTCCTCGTCCGGCTCCTCGATGAACGAGAACTGCTCGGTGCGGTACTCATGGTCACCGCCGGGGCCCCGGTCGGCGCCCTCGGGCGCGGGGCGGCGCTGTCCGGGCACACCGGCCTGCTCCGGTGCGGGCTGGGCCGGTGCGGGTCGAGCCGCTCCGGCCTGTGGCTGATACCCGGGCTGGGGCTGCTGGGGCGGGACGCTCCACTGCTGGGTCGTGTCGACGACGGCGGCCTGCTGGCCCGTGTCGTAGCTCTGGCCCGTGTCGTAGCTGTAGCCGTCGTAGCCGTACCCGCCCTGTGTCTGCGGCTGCCCGCTGTACGGGTCGTAACCCTGGGGCTGCTGGGGCTGCTGGGGCTGCTGCGGCTGGGCGTACGGGTCGTAGCCGTATCCCTGCTGCTGCGGCGACTGCCGCTGGTTCTGTTGCTGGTTCTGCTGCTGGTTCTGCTGCTGGTTCTGCTGCTGGTTCTGCTGCTGCGCGTACGGGTCGTAACCCTGGGGCTGCTGGGAGTGCTGGGGCTGCTGGTACACCGGCTGCCCGTACTCGTCGTAGCCGATGATCTGCGGCTGCTGTGGGTAGTACGGGTCGTACGGGTTCTGCTGGTCGTTCACCGGTGCCCCTCTCCGTGGCTCACTTGCCGCGGTACAACTGGCGCTTGTCGATGTAGCGCACCACACCGTCCGGCACCAGATACCAGACCGGGTCGCCCTGCGCGACCCTCGCCCGGCAGTCGGTGGACGAGATCGCCAGCGCGGGCACCTCCACGAGGGAGACCCCGCCCTTGGGCAGTCCGTCGTCGGTCAGGTCGTGGCCGGGCCGGGTCACGCCGATGAAGTGGGCCAGCGAGAACAGCTCTTCGGCATCCCGCCAGGTGAGAATCTGGGAGAGCGCGTCGGCCCCGGTGATGAAGAAGAGGTCCGAGTCGGTGTTGAGCGCCCGCAGGTCACGCAGGGTGTCGATCGTGTACGTCGGGCCACCGCGGTCGATTTCGATACGGCTGACCGAGAACTGCGGGTTGGAAGCCGTGGCGATGACCGTCATCAGGTAGCGGTCCTCCGCCGGCGACACCACCTTGTGGGTCTTCTGCCACGGCTGCCCGGTCGGAACGAACACCACCTCATCGAGGTGGAACAGGGCGGCCACCTCGCTGGCGGCCACCAGGTGTCCATGGTGGATCGGGTCGAACGTCCCGCCCATGACTCCGAGTCGGCGCTTGCCGCGGCCGGTAGGCACTTCCTGCTGTCCCATGCGTGCAGAGCCTACTGGCACGGCGATTCGGCCCCGTCTCAGCGGTCGCGGTTGAAGCGGGTGGTGATCCACAGCAGCAGGAGCAGGGCGAAGAGGGCGCCGCCACCGGTGAGGTACGGGCTCAGGGATTCGTGGCTGCCACCGTGCTCGGCGCCCTCGGCAAGAGTGACCAGGTTGGCGGCGGTGCTGGCGAGACTCATCTTCTGCAGGACCTATCGATCGGGAGTCGGAGCGGAGCTTCGGGCACATCGTATGCGTGCGGTCCGGGCACGCTCACGCCGACTCAGTCGTTGTCGGTTTCGTCGCCCCCGTCTCCGCGGTATCCGCGCAGCAGGAACCAGGCGAGCAGGGCAGCTCCGACCATCGAGACGAGCAACACGATCCGGAGCGTGTCGCCCGGCCCCTGCTGCTCGGATGCGGCGGCGAGCAGTGCGGCGGTGTCCGGCATATCCGGTCTACTCCTCGGTTATCCACAGGCCCCGCCACTCCGTAGCCCCAGCACCTACGCTGGGGTCTGCCAGGGGGACGAGTCAGGACTCGCAAAAGAACAGCAGGACTCGTAAAGAATCAGGGGGCACCCCATGACCGACAGCAGCCACGAGAATGTGCCGAGCAGGCAGCGCAAGCGCTTCACGGCCATCTCCTCCCGGGCGTACGAGCATCCCGCGGACCGCTCGGCGCTGGTCGCGCTGCGCAAGCTGACCGGTTTCGACACCGTCTTCAAGGCGCTCAGCGGGCTGCTGCCCGAGCGCAGCCTCAGGCTGCTCTTCCTCTCCGACTCCGTGCGGGTGAGCGACGCCCAGTTCGCGCATCTCAACGTCATGCTGCGCGACGCCTGTTACATCCTGGACCTGGAAAAGGTCCCGCCGATGTACGTCACGCAGGACCCGAAGCCGAATGCCATGTGCATCGGCATGGACGAGCCGATCATCGTGGTCACCACCGGCCTGGTGGAGCTGCTCGACGAGGAGGAGATGCGGGCGGTCATCGGCCATGAGGTGGGGCATGCCCTCTCCGGCCACTCCGTCTACCGCACGATCCTGCTCTTCCTCACCAATCTCGCGCTGAAGGTCGCCTGGATCCCGCTCGGCAACGTCGCGATCATGGCGATCGTGACGGCGCTGCGGGAGTGGTTCCGCAAGTCGGAGCTCTCGGCGGACCGGGCCGGACTGCTGGTGGGCCAGGATCTGCAGGCGTCGATGCGCGGCCTGATGAAGATCGCCGGTGGCAACCACCTGCACGAGATGAATGTGGACGCGTTCCTGGAGCAGGCCGAGGAGTACGAGGCCGGAGGCGACCTGCGTGACTCCGTTCTGAAGATCCTCAATCTGCTGCCGCGTACGCACCCCTTCACCACGGTGCGCGCCGCCGAGCTGAAGAAGTGGGCCGAGAGCCGCGACTTCCAGCGGATCATGGACGGTCACTACCCGCGCCGTACGGAGGACAAGGACACCTCGGTCACGGACTCGTTCCGCGAGTCGGCCTCCCACTACGCGGACACGGTTCGGACCAGCAAGGATCCGCTGATGAAGCTGGTCGGGGACATAGCCGGAGGTGCGGGCGACCTGGGCGGCCGGCTGCGCGACAAGTTCACGGGCAGCGCGAGCGGCACGGGCCGCAGCGGCGGTAACGGCAGCCGTCCGGCGGACGGCGGAGCCGAGACCGGGACCGGCGGTCAGGACGAGGGCTGAGCGCTTGGGGCGAGGACTCCGCAGAGCGCGGCGGCGGCACGGCCCGTCTCGTACGGGTCGGTGCCGGCTGGGCCCTCACTGGTGCCCCGCTGGCCAGCCAGAAGCGGCTGCAGGGCGCCCGAGGCGTCGGCCGAGCAGGCCATGGGACCGGCCTGCACATAGCTGAAGAGCAGCTCGGCGCGGTGTGTGCGCAGGTCGTCGCGGTCGAAGCGGAAGTGCAGCTCGCGGCGGACCGTGAACAGGGAGGCGTCGTCGGCCTGCTGCCCGCCCTCTTCGGCGGTCGGACCCGAGCCCGCGGCGGCGGGGCGCAGGGCGTAGACGAAAGTGTGGTCCGAGGTCACTTCGAGGGCGTTGGGGCCTGCGTCGGTGACATGGAGCGTGCCCTGGACGCGCACCTCGGGGTCGGCCAGGGCCGTCTTCGCCGGGTCGAAGCGGACCAGCCAGCCGGTCAGCGCGTGCCTGCCGTCGTCCGCGGGGGCGGCCAGGGACCGGTCGAACTGGTCCAGCTGCTCCGGGTCGAGCAGCACCCGCACGGGCCGCACCGCGTCCCCGGTGAGCACGTCGGGGTCGAGCGAGGACTCCACTAGGTAGTCCTTGGCGATGGTCAGCGCGGTCGTGACCTGGCTTTCCGAGAAGTTCTTGGTGCGGCGGGCGCCCGGGAAGGTGATACCGGCGCCGCCGTTGCGGAACTGGGCGGCCGGGCTGTGGGCGTACAGCTCGGCCGGCTCCCCGCCGGGCACGGGGTCCTTGGGCGCCAGGGGTATCACGGTGCTCCGCAGCGGCTGGGCGGGCTGGGCGGCCGGCGTCTGATACGGATGGCGGACGCCCATGTAGATGGCGGTGCCGAAGGCCAGGGCGATCAGCAGGAGCAGCACGAGGATCTGCTTCGACCCGGTCCACAGGATCCACCCGGGACGGCTCCTGACGGCCCTGGCGTGGTCGCCCATCCGTTCCTGCGCGGAGAACTCCTGAAGGCGGGCAGCGCGGACGAACGATTCGTCGAAGACGACGGACCGGTACTCGTCCTCACCTCCGCCGGGGAGCCCCTCGGGTGTCCCCTCAGGTGGGTCTCCACGCCCTGCCATACCTTCAGAGTAGGTCGGGAGAAGCACACGTAAACGCGCTGCCGCGCGACAAGTTCTGACAAGCTCTCACGCGCTCCGTCAGGGGGTGCGCGGCGCTGCGGAGGCGGGAGGTGCGGAGTACTCTGCGGAGGCCGAGGGGCGGGTGACCCGTTCCGGGACGGAGCCCTTGGTGGTGGCGTCGACGCCGGTCGTGGCGGGCGGCGGGACACGGTCCTGGCGGTTGGCCGCGGCTCCCCGGTAGACGGCGGTGAAGGCGAGGGCGACCATGCCGATCCCCATCACCAGGGCGAGGACCCACGCGACGGGGCGGTGCCAGCGGGCAGCGCCGCGGTAGGGGCGCAGGGAGCCGCCGTGCGGTCCGTACGGGCCCAGGTCCCGGCCCGCGCGGCCGATGGGGTCGTAGTCGTCGTAGCGACGCTCGCGGCCGTACTCGTCCGCGGGGCCGTAGCCGTCGTCGTAGAGCTCGTCGTCGGCGGGGCCGGCGCCGGCCCGGGCGCGGGCGGCTTCGGCCTCGGCGCGGGCCTGGGCCGCAGCGAGCAGCCGCTCGACAGCCGTCGGTTCGTGGATCTCGGCGGCCCGTACGAAGTCCTCGTCGAACACCACGGAGGCGAAGTCCTCGTTCGCGCCTCCGCGGTCGTCGTCGGGCTCCCAGCCGTCCGGGAACGGCCTGCCCCCCACGTCGTCCGGCACGCATTCAGGGTAGACCTGGGTGCGGGTTTTGGGCAGGGAGTGCGGTCAACTGCCCGCACTCTTTCGTCACCGGGTGTGACCGTCTCCCGTCACGATGTACTTCGTCGAGGTCAGCTCGGGAAGGCCCATGGGACCGCGGGCGTGCAGCTTCTGCGTGGAGATGCCGATCTCCGCGCCGAAACCGAACTGGCCGCCGTCGGTGAAACGGGTGGACGCGTTCACGGCGACCGTCGTGGAGTCGACCAGCTGGGTGAAGCGGCGGGCCGCGGCCTGGGAGGTGGTGACGATGGCCTCGGTGTGCCCGGAGGACCAGAGGCGGATGTGCTCGACGGCGCTGTCGAGTGAGTCGACGACGGCGGCGGCGATGTCGTACGAGAGATATTCGGTCTCCCAGTCCTCCGCCGTGGCGGGCACGACCTTGGCCTTGGAGCCTTCGGCGTAGGCCTGGGTGCGGTCGTCTGCGTGGACGGTGACACCGGCCTCGGCGAGGGCGTCCAGGGCGCGCGGGAGGAAGGCGTCGGCGATGTCCTGATGCACGAGGAGGGTCTCGGCGGCGTTGCAGACGCTGGGGCGCTGGGCCTTGGAGTTGATGAGGATGGAGACGGCCATGTCGAGGTCGGCCTGGGCGTCGACGTACACATGGCAGTTGCCCGTGCCGGTCTCGATGACCGGGACCGTGGACTCCTCGACGACGGTGCGGATCAGGGAGGCGCCGCCGCGCGGGATGAGGACGTCGACGAGGCCGCGGGCGCGCATCAGCTCGCGTACGGAGTCACGGTTCTCGCCGGGCACGAGCTGGATGGCGTCGGCGGGCAGGCCGGCTCCGCCGACGGCGTCGCGCAGGACCCTCACCAGGGCGGTGTTGGAGGAGTAGGCGGAGGAGGAGCCACGGAGCAGGACGGCGTTGCCGGACTTCAGACAGAGCGCGGCGGCGTCCACCGTGACGTTCGGCCGGGCCTCGTAGATGATCCCGACGACGCCGAGGGGGACGCGGACCTGGCGCAGGTCGATCCCGTTGGGGAGGGTCGAGCCGCGGACGACCTCGCCGACCGGGTCGGGCAGGGCGGCGACGTCCCGGACGTCGGCGGCGATGGCCCGGACCCGCTCGGGGGTCAGGGTGAGCCGGTCGATGATCGCCTCGCTGGTGCCGGCCTCGCGGGCGCGGGCGATGTCCTCGGCGTTGGCCTCGACGATCTCGCTCGTACGGACCTCGAGGGCGTCGGCGATCGCCAGCAGGGCGTCATCCTTGACCGCGCGCGGGAGTGGCGCGATCCCTGCGGCGGCCGCGCGGGCCCGGTAGGCGGCCTGCGCGACCGGGGTCATGTTGTCGTACGGCGAGAGCGAGGTCATGCCCGCAGGGTAATGCGCGGTCTGCGGGCATCCCGCACGTATTCCGTACTACGAGACGGATCGGGCCCCGGAGCGAGACCGGAGCCCGGAGCCCGGAGCCTCCCCGGTCCTCACCGCCGCTCCCGGACCTCACGCGCAGCTCCCGGTCCTCACGCGCAGCTCCCAGATTCCTCAGCCGGCGCTCCCAGGCCTGCCCTGCCC
>NZ_JBSGZO010000426.1:0-7400 GCF_053611045.1 Streptomyces sp. NPDC054841
GCCCCTTTGCTTACCGGGCCGTGTGCTTACCGGCCCCTTTGCTTACCGGGCCGCTTTGATCACCTGGTCCCCTTGCTCACCCGAGCAGGTTCGCTCACTGGGCGCCGGGGCGCACCAGGCCGCTCTCGTACGCGTACACCGCGGCCTGCACCCGGTCGCGCAGGCCCAGCTTCGTCAGCACATGGCCCACGTGGGTCTTGACCGTCGTCTCACTGACGAACAGATCCGCCGCGATCTCCGCGTTCGACAGTCCGCGGGCAACCAGCTTGAGGACCTCGACCTCGCGCTCGGTGAGCGTGTGCAGCGTGTCCGGGACGGGCTCCTCGCCGGACGGCAGATGCCCCGCGTACTTGTCGAGCAGCCGGCGCGTGATGCTCGGCGCGAGCATCGCCTCGCCCCCCGCGACCACCCGGATCGCCTGCACCAGCTCGGTCGCCGGGGCGTCCTTCAGCAGAAAGCCGCTCGCCCCCGCCCGCAGCGCCTCCACGACGTACTCGTCGAGGTCGAAGGTGGTCAGCACCAGCACCTTCGCCGGACCGTCCCGCTCCGGGCCGGTGATCTGGCGGGTCGCCTCGACCCCGTCCATCCGCGGCATCCGGATGTCCATCAGCACCACATCGGGCTGCAGTGCCCGCACCTGGTCCAGAGCCTGAAGACCGTCCCCGGCCTCACCCACCACCGCGATGTCCTGCTCGGCCTCCAGAATCATCCGGAATCCGGTGCGCAGCAGTGGTTGGTCGTCGACCAGTAGGACGCGGATAGCCACGAGATCTCCTCAAGAGTGCTGGACGGGGCCCATTCTGCCCTGACCCGGCACCTGGCTCGCGGGCGGCCGCTCCGCCGGGACGGCAGGGGTGCCCCCAGCCCCGGGCGAAGCTCCGGGGGAGGGTGCGCACGGACCGGCCGACGCACCGCAGGGGACCTTGCTCACGCCGGGGTCCCCGTCGGCCCCACCGGCAGCGGGTACGCCGGCGGCGTGCCGCCGAACTCCGGACACACCGCCTGGTGGTCGCACCAGCCGCAGAGCTTCGTCGGACGCGGCCGCCAGTCGCCCGTCTCCGTGGCCTGCATGATCGCCTCCCACAGAGCCAGCAGCTTGCGCTCAACCCGCTCCAGATCCGCCACGACCGGGTCGTACGTCAGCACCTCCCCGCTGCCCAGATACACCAGCTGAAGCCGGCGCGGCACCACGCCCTTGAGCCGCCAGATCACCAGGGCGTAGAACTTCATCTGGAACAGCGCGCCCTCGCTGTACTCGGGCCGGGGGGCCTTGCCCGTCTTGTAGTCGACGATCCGCACCTCGCCGGTCGGCGCCACATCGACCCGGTCGATCACCCCGCGCAGCCGCAGCCCCGAATCCAGCTCCGTCTCCACGAACAGCTCACGCTCAGCCGGCTCCAGACGCGTCGGATCCTCCAGCGAGAACCACCGCTCGACGAGCTGCTCGGCCTCCGACAGCCAGCGCGCCAGCCGCTCGCCCCCCGCGTCCTCGGCGAACAGTTCGCCCAGCTCCGGCTTCGACTCCAGCAGCCGGTCCCACTGCCCGGGAATCAATGCCTTCGCCCGCGGCGCCGTACGCTCCACCGCCGGCACGTCGAAGAGCCGCTCCAGCACGGCATGGACGAGCGTGCCCCGGGTGGCCGCCTCGCTCGGCTTCTCCGGGAGCTTGTCGATCACCCGGAACCGGTACAGCAGAGGGCACTGCATGAAATCGCTCGCGCGCGAGGGCGACAGCGACATGGGCGGCCGGCTCTCCGGCACGGACGGCCGCCCGTCCGGCGGGGCCGGATGGCCGTCCGCCACCGACGGCTGGTCTTCCAGGGCGGGCGGCGGCACCGCCGAAGCGGGCACGCGGCCTTCCGCGGCGGGAGGCTGACTCGTACTCATGACTCAGACCCTACGGCCCGCCACTGACAGCGAGCGGCATACCATCGACGCCAGACCCTCTCGCACTGCATGATCGAGAGAAGACCGAGCGAGCGAGGCTTCGCGGCGTAACGTCTCGCAACGAAGGGAACCCGTGAAAGAGGACGAGGAGAGCGGCAGCAGCACGCAGCCGCGGTCCGGGACGGAGGCCTCGGACCCCGGAGGCGGAAAGCGGCAGCGCTCCACGGATCCGGGCGGCGGCATCCTCATGGGCCGTCCCTTCGGCGTGCCCGTGTACGTCGCTCCCAGCTGGTTCCTGGTCGCGGCCCTCATCACCTGGGTATTCGGCGGGCAGCTCGACAGAGCCCTGCCCGGACTCGGCGCCGCCCGCTATCTCGTCGCGCTCTTCTTCGCGGTCGCCTTCTACGCGTCCGTGCTCGTCCACGAACTGGCCCACACGGTCGTCGCGCTCCGCTACCAGCTGCCCGTACGCCGGATCCAGCTCCAGTTCTTCGGCGGTGTGTCGGAGATCGAGAAGGAGTCCGAGACACCCGGCCGCGAATTCGTCCTCGCCTTCGTCGGACCGCTGTTGTCCCTCGTCCTCGCCGGGGTCTTCTACCTCGGGATGTACGTCGTCGAGCCGGGCACCGTCCCCCGCGTCCTACTGGCCGGCCTGATGATCTCCAACCTCATCGTCGCCGCGTTCAACCTGCTGCCGGGGCTGCCGCTGGACGGCGGCCGGATGCTGCGCGCGGTCGTCTGGAAGATCACCGGAAAGCCGATGAGCGGCACCGTGGCCGCCGCCTGGGTCGGCCGGGCGCTCGCCGTCGCCGTCCTCGTCGGCCTGCCGTTGCTCACCCACACCGGCACGCTGGGCAACCCGGCCAAGGAACTCGGCGGCATGGACACCGTCACCGACGCCCTGCTCGCCGCCATCCTCGCCGCGATCATCTGGACCGGCGCGGGCAACAGTCTGCGCATGGCGCGGCTGCGTGAGCACCTCCCCGAACTGCGCGCCCGCACCCTCACCCGGCGAGCCGTCCCCGTCGAGTCCGGCACTCCGCTCTCCGAGGCCCTGCGGCGCGCCAACGAGGCAGGAGCCCGTGCCCTGGTCGTGGTCGACGGGCACGGCGACCCCACGGCCCTGGTCCGCGAGAGCGCGATCGTCGGCGTCCCCGAGCACCGCCGCCCCTGGGTCGCCGTCAGCGGCCTCGCCCAGGAGCTCACCGACGGCATGAGGGTGCCCGCCGAACTGGCCGGTGAGGCCCTCCTGGACCGGCTGCGCGCCACCCCCGCCTCCGAGTACCTGGTGGTCGAGGAGACCGGCGAGATCTACGGCGTGCTCTCCACGGCGGACGTCGAGCGGGCCTTCGTCCAGGCCATGGCACGACCTGGGACCTGAGGGGCCCCTTCTCCCCCTGCTCCTCGGCAGGGGGACTCGACCGGGACGTTCCGGCCGCCTGTGAACGGCAGCGTGCCCCTTCGGTCCGCCCGCCCGCCCGCGTGCGGGCGCGGTCGGGAGCGTGACCAAGGCCCGGTACTCTGGTCGCATGTCCGAACCGACCGGTGCCGCCCGCCGTCGCGGGCCCTTCAAGGTCGGGGACCAGGTCCAGCTCACCGATCCCAAGGGACGCCACTACACGTTCACGCTCGAGGCCGGGAAGAACTTCCACACCCACAAGGGTTCCTTCCCGCACGACGAGCTGATCGGTGCTCCCGAGGGCAGTGTTGTCCGTACCACGGGAAACGTCGCCTACCTCGCGCTGCGCCCCCTGCTCCCCGACTATGTCCTGTCCATGCCCCGCGGCGCCGCCGTGGTCTACCCCAAGGACGCGGGGCAGATCCTGGCCTTCGCCGACATCTTCCCCGGCGCGCGCGTCGTCGAGGCCGGTGTCGGATCGGGCTCGCTGAGCAGCTTCCTGCTCCGCGCCATCGGCGACGAGGGCATGCTGCACTCGTACGAGCGGCGTGAGGACTTCGCGGAGATCGCCAAGGGCAACGTCGAGCGTTACTTCGGCGGACCTCACCCCGCATGGACGCTCACCGTCGGTGACCTCCAGGACAATCTGTCCGACACCGACGTCGACCGCGTCATCCTGGACATGCTCGCCCCCTGGGAGTGCCTGGAGGCCGTCTCCAAGGCGCTCGTCCCCGGCGGCATCCTCTGCTGCTACGTGGCGACCACCACGCAGCTCGCGCGGACCGTGGAGTCCATCCGCGAGTTCGGCTGCTACGCCGAGCCGCAGCCCTGGGAGTCCATGATCCGCAACTGGCACGTCGAGGGTCTGGCCGTCCGCCCGGACCATCGGATGATCGGCCACACCGGCTTCCTCGTCACCGCCCGCCGTCTCGCGGACGGCGTGGAGCCCCCGATGCGCCGCCGCCGGCCGGCCAAGGGTGCCTACGGCGAGGACTACGAGGGCCCGAACAAGGGCTGACCACCCATCAGGGCTGACGCCCTTCACAACGCGACGGCGCCGCCGCCGAGTTCCCGGAGGACAAAAGGGAACTGGGTGGCGGCTCCTTTACGTTGGGCACGCCCCGTAGAGGTTTCGCACCCCCCTGTTCCCGCCTCCTGTGACGTGTGGCACTATGCGGGGCACCCCCACCGGCACCGTTGTTCACAGGAGACGCCTCAGTGCAGACCTCCGCCGTCCCGGATCTCGCGCACACCCACGCCCGCCCGGCACACTGGCTCGCCACAGCGACGGCGATGGCCGCGGTCGTCGCCGGGGCGGGACTGCTCCAGCCCGACCCCGCGAGCGCCGGTCAGTCGGACTCCGGGATCGCGACGGCCGTGGCCCCCGCACCGGACGTGACCGCCGTCGAGCTGCCGCTGGAGTGCGGCGCAGGGGGCGCCCAGGTGGTCAAGAAGGCCTCGGGGGACCTCGACGGGGACGGCGGCGCCGAGACGGTCGTGGTGGCCCGCTGCGCGGCGGGCTCCGGCACCCCGCCGAGCGGCGTCTACGTGCTGGCCCGTTCCGCGGCCGGCGCACCGCGGGTGGTCGCGACCCTGCTGGAGCCCGCGAAGCGGCTCAGCGTCGCGGACTTCGCCGTCCGTGACGGAGCTGTCACGGCCACTCTCCTCGGCTACTCGTCGCCCGACGTGCCGAGCTGCTGCCCCGATCAGCAGGAGAAGGTCAAGTGGCAGTGGCGCGGGGGGAAGTTCGTCGAGTCGGGCGAGGCCGATTCCGCCACGGACAGTGCGTGACCGCTCACCCTGCGCCTACTCGGCGCCGGGTCCGTACACCTCGACCTTGTCCGAAACGCGGCGCACATGGATGCAGTCGCCCGGACACTCCTTGGCGGAGTCGATGACGTCGGTCAGCAGCGGCAGCGGCACGGGTGTTGTGGCACCGGGCTGCTGCAACAGCTCGTCCTCCGCGCTCTTCACGTAGGCGAGACCGTCGATGTCCAGCTCGAAGACCTCCGGGGCGTACTGGGCGCAGATGCCGTCGCCGGTGCACAGGTCCTGGTCGATCCAGACTTCGAGACCGTCGTTCATGTCGCCTGCCGTTCCTGCGCGGTGTGTATCAAGCCGTGTTGTATCAATATGGGCCAGCCCTGACGGGTGTTGACCGTTCCGACGATACAACCGCCCGCTTTCCGATGTTGATGGGTGGGTATTCCCCTGGCGTGAGGGAGAGCGCAAGGGTGAAGATCGGACACACCCCTTCCGTCTTTGTGATCTAGGGGTTTCAATCACCACCCACCCAGGTAGGGTCAGGAAGCGTCCAGCTCCCCTTGGAGGAGGTGAGGACCGTGGCAGCCCACGACGACGACAACAACCGCGGCTTCCGGCCGGGACGGGGGTCTGAAGACCCTGCCGGCCAGGTTGCCTATCTTGAGCAGGAGATCGCCGTCCTGCGCCGCAAGCTCGCCGACTCTCCGCGTCATACGAGGATTCTCGAAGAGCGGATCGTCGAGCTGCAGACAAACCTGGCCGGCGTGTCCGCTCAGAACGAACGACTGGCGAACACGCTCCGTGAGGCCCGCGACCAGATCGTGGCTCTCAAGGAGGAGGTCGACCGGCTCGCGCAGCCGCCGGCCGGCTTCGGTGTCTTCCTGCAGCAGAACGAGGACGGCACCGCGGACATCTTCACCGGGGGCCGCAAGCTCCGGGTGAACGTCAGCCCCAGCGTCGAGCTCGACGAGCTCCGGCGCGGCCAGGAAGTCATGCTCAACGAGGCGCTCAACGTGGTCGAGGCCATGGAGTTCGAGCGCGCCGGGGACATCGTCACCCTCAAGGAGATCCTCGAGGACGGCGAGCGCGCCCTGGTGATCGGGCACACCGACGAGGAACGAGTGGTCAGGCTCGCCGAGCCGCTGCTGGACATGACCATCCGGCCCGGCGACGCCCTCCTGCTCGAGCCGCGCTCCGGCTACGTGTACGAGGTGATCCCGAAGAGCGAGGTCGAAGAGCTCGTCCTGGAAGAGGTCCCGGATGTCGACTACGACAAGATCGGCGGTCTGGGCAACCAGATCGAGATGATCCGGGACGCGGTCGAGCTTCCGTACCTCTACCCGGACCTCTTCAAGGAGCACGAACTTCGGCCGCCGAAGGGCATCCTGCTCTACGGCCCGCCCGGCTGCGGAAAGACGCTGATCGCGAAGGCCGTCGCCAACTCCCTTGCCAAGAAGGTCGCCGAGGTGACCGGCCAGCCCGCGGGGAAGAGCTACTTCCTCAACATCAAGGGTCCCGAGCTCCTCAACAAGTACGTCGGTGAGACCGAGCGGCACATCCGCCTCGTCTTCCAGCGTGCTCGTGAGAAGGCGAGCGAGGGCACCCCCGTCATCGTCTTCTTCGACGAGATGGAGTCCCTCTTCCGCACCCGCGGCTCGGGTGTCAGCTCGGACGTCGAGAACACGATCGTTCCGCAGCTGCTCGCCGAGATCGACGGTGTGGAAGGCCTCGAGAACGTGATCGTGATCGGTGCCTCCAACCGGGAGGACATGATCGACCCCGCGATCCTGCGGCCCGGCCGGCTCGACGTCAAGATCAAGATCGAGCGTCCGGACGCGGAGGCCGCGAAGGACATCTTCGCGAAGTACCTCACGCCTTCGCTGCCGGTCCACGCAGACGATCTCTCGGAGCACACCGGCTCCAAGGAGGCGGCGGTCCACGGCATGATCCAGTCGGTCGTGGAGCAGATGTACGCCGAATCCGAGGAGAACCGCTTCCTCGAGGTCACCTATGCGAATGGTGACAAGGAAGTCCTCTACTTCAAGGACTTCAATTCCGGCGCAATGATCCAGAACATTGTGGACCGGGCCAAGAAGATGGCCATCAAGGCCTTCCTCGACCACAACCAGAAGGGTCTGCGGGTCTCCCACCTCCTCCAGGCGTGCGTGGACGAGTTCAAGGAGAACGAGGACCTGCCGAACACGACGAACCCGGACGACTGGGCCCGGATCTCCGGAAAGAAGGGCGAGCGGATCGTATTCATCCGCACCCTTGTCACCGGAAAGCAGGGCGCGGACACCGGACGCTCCATCGACACGGTGGCAAACACCGGTCAGTACCTGTAGATCGC
>NZ_JBSGZO010000427.1:0-7389 GCF_053611045.1 Streptomyces sp. NPDC054841
GGTACCCGCCCTTTCTCTGTGTGCGGTTCCCTGTGTGCGGTTCTCTGTGTGCGGCTACTTGACGGCGAGCACCAGGGAGTCGCAGGGCGAGGCCCAGACGGCGCGGGCCTCGGCGAAGCCGGCGGCGCGCAGGGTGCGGGCGTGCCACTCGACGGAGGGGGTGTCGCCGTCGGCGTGCTCGCCGTAGATCTCGAAGCGGCGGGCGGTGGGGGCGGCGAGGACCGGGTCCTGGGCGGCCAGCGCCCACCAGTCGGCCCAGTCGAGCGCTCCGGCGCCCCTGGCCCGGTCCATTCCCGCGTGGCGGTGGGCGCGCTCGGCGGCGTTGATGCGAGGGGTCGTGTCGTCCTTCATGTGGTCGGCGTTCATGAAGACGCCGCCGTCGGCGACGAGCCCGGCGACCTGCCCGTAGAGGGTGGCGAGCGGCTCGCTGTGCAGCCAGTGCAGGGCGGTGGCGGTGAGGACGGCGTCGTACGAGCCGTGCGGCAGGGCCGCGGTCCAGGCGGGGTCCTTGAGGTCGGCGGTCACGAAGGTGACGCGCTCGTCGCCCGCGAAGTACCCCTCGGCGATGGTCAGCAGGGCGGGATCGAGATCCACGCCGACGCTCACGGCTTTCGGGAACCGCTTGAGCAGCCGGTCCGTGATACTTCCCGTACCGCACGCGAGGTCCAGGACCCTCGGCTCGGGGCCGACGACGGCCTCGACCATGTCCAGCATCACCCGGAAGCGCTCCTCGCGATCGGGCATGTACCACTCCTGCTGACGGTCCCAGCTCTCCTGCCAGGCCTGCCAGTCGGTGCCGGTCGCCGTCTCCGTCATGGGAATCCCTCCGCTTCGTAATACCCTCGAACTACAGGCATCTGTTACCTCATCCATCGCCGACACTAGACTTCATCCGTAAGGACCACAAGTGGAACTGGCCTATTACTCGGACTACGCCGTACGCCTCGTGAACACCGAGGAGCCGGCTCGCAACAAGGACACGCTCACGTCGGTCGAGGCGGTCCGCGAGCTCTTCGGCCCGTCCTCCCAGGCCGCCCGCCGCGCCGCGGACGCGGACGTCACCCGGTTCCGTTCGGTACGGGCCAGGCTCCGCGCGGTCTTCACCGCGGCGGACTCCGGCGACCAGACCCAGGCCGTCGACCTGCTCAATTCACTGCTGCTCGAGTTCCCGGTCAGCCCGCAGATCTCGGGCCACGACTACCTCGACGACGAGGGCCGGCCGCGCTGGCACATGCACCTCGCCGACCACCCGTCCAACGCGACCGCCGGATACGCGGCGATCGCCGCGATGGGACTCGCCTTCCACCTCACCGAGTTCGGCGTCGACCGGCTCGGCCTGTGCCAGGCCGCGCCCTGCCGCAACGCCTACCTCGACACCTCCACCAACCGCTCGCGCCGCTACTGCTCCGACCGCTGCGCCACCCGCGCCAACGTCGCCGCCTACCGCGCCCGCAAACGTCTGGAGAACGAGCGGTCCGACAGCACGGGCGACACCGCGGACGTCACCCAGCCCAGCACCTCGCGCACCGACCGCTGAGCGAGGGGGCGCGGCCGGTACCGGGCCCGCACCCGCCCCAGCACCAGCTCCCCGGGCACGGTGCCGAACACCCGGCTGTCCCCCTCCGCGTACGGGTTGTCCCCCAGCACCCACCAGCCGCCATCGCGCCGCTCAGCCAGCCGCTTCACGATCAGCAGGTTCTGCTGCAGCGGATGCCGCATCACGGCCACGTCCCCCGCCCGCAGTACGGCCCCGTACTGCACCAGGAGCCGATCCCCGTGCGCCAGCGTCGGATACATGGAAGGCCCGGTCACCTCCGCGATTCCGAAGGACACTCTCGGCTCCCTCACCTGCTCCGTCATCGGCCACCTCCCGGTCCCACGGTATGTTCCGCCACCGGTCCCATCCTCGCCCTGGACTTTTGTCCTAAGCCCAAGGGGGCACTCGCGAAAACACGTCTCTCACGGAGTAATGTCCCACCTGAGAAGACGATCACGAGGAAGGACAGCTCAATGCTCTCCCGCCTGTTTGCCCCCAAGGTGAAGGTCAGCGCCCACTGCGACCTCCCCTGCGGCGTGTACGACCCGGCCCAGGCCCGCATCGAGGCCGAGTCGGTCAAGGCCGTCCAGGAGAAGATGGCCGCAAACGACGACCCGCACTTCCAGGCCCGCGCCACGGTCATCAAGGAGCAGCGCGCGGAGCTCGCCAAGCACCACGTGTCGGTGCTGTGGAGCGACTACTTCAAGCCCCCGCACTTCGAGAAGTACCCGCAGCTGCACGAGCTGGTCAACGAGACCCTGAAGGCGCTGTCTGCCGCGAAGGCGTCGAAGGACCCGAAGACGGGCGAGAAGGCGCTGGAGCTCATCGCCGAGATCGACCGCATCTTCTGGGAGACCAAGAAGGCCTGATCTTCGATCATGCCGCTTGACCTGCGATTTCTTTGGTCGCCTGGTCTTCCTGTCCGCACCCGGTCCGCAGGCCGCCGAGAACGGCGTCCATGACGGTCCGGGTGCGGTCTTCTTCCCCCTGCCACAAGTGGGCGTAGATCCGCAGCGAGATGACTGCGAACACGTGGCCGAGGACCAACTGGACCTGCTTGACGCTCACGCCGCCGGCGATGAGCGCGGAGACGTAGAAGTGCCGCAGGTCGTGGGTCACCACGTGCGGCAGCTCGACGGGCTTGCGGCCCTCGCACTCGGCGGCCTCGTTCTCGGCCGCCTGGAGCGCCCTGCGGGCGCCGTTCCACTCGGTCTTCCAGCGGCGGTAGTTGAGAGGCTCGCCCCCTCCATCGTGAACATCGTGAACAACCACTCCTTCGAGGGCCGCGCCGCGAGGTGCATAAGGAGGGCGTCGGTCACGACCTCACCGACCGGCACCGTGCGCCGGGACTTGGCGGTCTTCGGCGGGCCGGTCTTCCCCGGCTGGAGCCGCTGCCGCTCGACACGGATGGTGCCGGCCTTGAACTCACGGTGTGCACACGAGGATGCCGCCAAGGCAGGTGATCTCGTACGCCCCGTGGCGGGCGATGTGGCCCGCGACGAGAGCGCGGGCCCGGTCGATGGTCGCGTCGAAGGGCACGTCGTGCTGGTCGGCCCAGGCTCGGTACGAGGCCATGTGGGCGATGACGGGCTCGGGGCCGCGGACGGTGACAGTGCCGGGCAGCTCGATGGTCTCGACGCGGCCGAACTCCTCGTTGAGAAAGGCCGGGGCCTTCTCCAGGGAGAAGCGGGCGCTGAGCGAGATCCGGGCCGGGCCTCGGCCGACGCCGAGGACATCGCCGGCGGCCCGCTGCCACAGTTCGTCGAGCTCGGTCTTGTCGCGGTCGCTGTTGGTGGAGACGATCACCAGCCCGTCGCGGGTCACGACGCGGGCCAGTTCCCTGACCGCCAGGGCGACGTCGGGCACGTGGTAGAGCATGTGAAGCGCCAGGGCCGCGTCGACGCTCCCCTCGGCCAGCGGCAGCTGCGTGGCGTCCGCCACGGCGACCGGCCCGGGGACGCCGGCGAGGATGCCGGGGGCGATGTCGAGGCCGAGCAGGGCCAGATCCGGGCGGTCCCGACGGAGCCGTTGGATGAACTTGCCGTTGCCGCAGCCGATGTCGACGACACGACCGCGCACGTGTCTCATTTGCTCAGCGACAAGACCCGGCAGGTCGTACCGGGGTGTCTGCCACTGGTAGAGCGACTGCCGGGCGGCAAGATCCCGGTCTCCGTTGTACGCGCTGCCCGCCAGGCGGGTTCGGTCGGTGACTGCGGCGTCGTGTGCGCCGGACAGGTCGGTCACGTCGGCAACTCCGGAGGGTCGGCGGCGGGCAGGGACGCTTGGACGGCCGTGTGCTGGAGTCGTTCGCACAGGTGCGCCGCCTGCGCGGCTCCACCGTACTGCGGTCCTCCCAACTCCCGCCCCAGAGCGGTGAGCCGGCGCACGATACTGGCCGACATGCGCTCCGGCGGAGAACCGAGGACGAAGCCGAGCATCTCCTCAGTGCCGTCCAGGTCGCCCATGAGCAGGTGTCCACGGGCGAGGTCGACGTGCGCGGCGAACAGGTCACCCACCGACTGGTCATCACCCTCCGCGCTGCGATAGAGGCAGATGGCCATGTCGGCGCCGGCAATGGCCTGCTGAACGCGTTGCTTCCCACCCACAGCCAGGAGGGTCGTCCCGGCGTAGGCGAACTGCTTGGCGACCGGGAAGTCGAAGACCCCCGGCACCTCGTCCCGGCCGGAAATCACCTCACGGAACACGTCGCTGTCCGGGCGGGCGTGGCTAGCCTTGGTGACTCGCTGACGAGGGGAGAACAAGTCGTGATCAAGGCCGTGCGAGGGATCGTGCTTCCGGAGCGGGAAGAGCGGACGTACGTCATCGACGGCGGCCGTCTCCGCTGCGACGTCCCGCCCTCCGGCGCCGAACTCGTCGTCGACGGCGGCTTCCTGCTGCCCGGGCTTGTCGACGTACACACGCATCCCGGTGCGGAGGCGACCGACTCGCCCTTCGACGACTCCGTGCTGCGCAAGCATCTGCTGCAGCACCGGGACGCCGGTGTGCTGCTGGTGCGCACGCCCGGGACCGCGGCGCGGATGCCGGCGTGGGTGGACGGCGACGGGGAGCTGCCGCGGGTGCGGTCGGCGGGGCGGTGGCTGGCGACGCCGGGGCGGTTCTTCCCCGGGTTCGGGCGCGACGTCCGTGAGGACGAACTGCCGGTCGCGGCAGTGGAGGAGGCCACGGCGTCGTCCGGCTGGTGCAAGGTCATCGGCGACTGGCGGTGGGACGAGCCGGCCGTACCGCTCGACATCCTCACCGCGGCCGTGGCGGCCGTGCACGCCTCCGGCGGCAAGGTCGCGGTGCACTGCCAGACCGCCGAGGGCGCGCGCAACGCCGTGCTCGCCGGGGCCGACAGCCTGGAGCACGGCATGCATCTCGATCCGGGCCTGCTCGACCGGATGGCCGTGCAGGGCACGGCTTTTGTGCCCACGCTCGGTGTCTTCGGTTCGAAGGCCGACGCGTGGTACGCGCAGGAGCGCAGCGCCCGCGTCGACAACCTGATCACCGGCTGGGAGGGCCTCCTCGCGAACGTCCGCTCCGCGCACGAGGCCGGGGTCACCGTCCTCGCCGGCACCGACAGTTTCCCGTGCGGGACGGTCGCCGCGGAGGCGGCCTGGCTGGCCCGCGCAGGCATGCCGGCCGAGGCGGCGCTGGGTGCGGCCTCGTGGGCGGCCCGCAGCTGGCTGGGCCTGCCGGGTCTGACCGACGGTGCGCCGGCCGATCTCGTCGCGTACGACTCCGACCCGGCTCTGAACCCCGACGTGCTGGGCCGTCCGTCCCGGATCATCCTCCGTGGCCGGGTGGTGCGCTGACACCCCGTCGGCCGGGCTCGGGGCGGCCGGGGTTCATGCCGCCGGTGTGTGCAGCAGCGGGCTCTTGTTGCGCAGCAGCCACTGCCGGTAGGGCGCGGCGCGCAGCGCGGCCTCCCGGTACGCCGCCGCCAGATCCGCGTAGATCCGGTCGTACGTCTCCGCTCCCGCGCCGGGTCCGAGCCCGAGTCCGAATCGGGATCCGGCTCCAGGTCCGAGTCCGGCTCCAGGTCCGAGTCCGGCTCCAGGTCCGAGTCCGAGTCCGGGTCCGGGACGCCAGTACAGCAGGAGCCGTACCGCCAGCGGATCGTCCCGCAGCGGACGTATCGCCATGTCCTCGCGCGTTCCCGACGTCGGCTGGCAGGGCGCGACCGCCTCGCCGACCACGATCAGGGACGCGGCGGTGTGGTAGTCCGCGTGCAGCACCGGCGGGTCGATGCCGGCGGCGCCGAGCACCCGGCGCAGACCGTCCCACTCCCCGTCGACCGTCGGGTCGACCATCCACCGGTCTCCGGCCAGATCGGCGAGATCGACGACGGGCGCCGCGGCGGCCGGGTGATCGCGGGCCATCGAGATGAACTGCGGTTCCCGCTCGACGAGTACGCGCCGCTCCAGCCCTTCGGGTACGAGCAGCGGGCAGCCCTCCACCTCGTGGACGAACGCCACGTCGAGCTGACCGGCGGCGACCATCCGCAGCAGCGCGTTCGCCGAGACGTCCATGTGGAGGGAGAGGTCCGTGCCGTCGGGCAGCCGCCGGCGCAGCCGCCGCAGCCAGCCGGCGAGGGCGCGGCTCGCGGTGGAGCCGATCCGCAGGCACCGCCCGTCCGCGCGCGCGACGGCCGCCTTGGTCTCCGTGATCAGCGCGGACATCTCGGCGACGAGAGGGCGCGCCCTGCTCAGTACGGAACGGCCGAGCGGGGTGGGCCGGCAGCCGGTGCGTTCCCGCGAGAACAGCTCAGCGCCGAGGGCGTTCTCTATCCGTTGCAGCTGGGTCGTCAAGGAGGGCTGGCTCATTCCCAACTGCCGGGCGGCCTTGTGCAGACTGCCCGCGTCGGCGATCGCGCACAGCGCGCGCAGGTGCCTCACCTCCAGCTCCATGCTTCGAGCGTAGGACGGTACCTTGTGTCACACCAGACACCCGCGTCGCAGTAATTTCCTTGGATTCAGAGGTAGTTGGGGCTGGTCATTGGCGTGATGCTGTTGCGTTATCGGCAGTTGGCATCATCCGCGGCGGGGATGGGCTCCCCGAAACTCTCCTCTACCGAACCCCACTCGGACGAGGAGAACCCCCCATGAGACACCCCGAGCGACGCCCCAAGGCGTTACTCTCCGCCGCCCTCGGTCTGGGCCTCGCCGCCGCACTGACCGCCGCCGTCCCCGCCGCCGCGAGCACCGCTGTCCCCGCCACCGCCACCGCCACCGCCACCGCGAGCACTGCCGTCCCCACCGGCAAGGCAGCGTCGGCCGTCGCGTACGCCGGTTCGGCGGAGGACGCCAAGGCGACCAAGGCGTTCTTCGACGCCGTCATGAAGTCGGTCGCCGAGAAGCGCGCCAAAAACCCGGGCGTCCGGGCCGTCACCGTCGTCTACAGCGCGAGCAACGCACCGAGCTTCCGCTCGCAGATATCCAGCAGCACGCAGATATGGAACAGCTCCGTCTCCAATGTGCGGCTGCAGGAGGGCAGCAACCCCGACTTCCGGTACTACGAGGGCAACGACTCGCGTGGCTCGTACGCCAGCACCGACGGGCACGGCCGCGGCTACATCTTCCTCGACTACCGGCAGAACCAGCAGTACAACTCCACACGCGTCACCGCCCACGAGACCGGCCATGTGCTCGGCCTCCCCGACCACTACTCCGGCCCCTGCAGCGAACTGATGTCGGGCGGCGGCCCCGGCACGTCCTGCCAGAACGCCTACCCCAACGCGGCCGAGCGCTCGCGCGTCAACCAGCTCTGGGCGAACGGCCTCGCCGCCGCACTCGCCAAGGTTTCCTGACCGCACGCCCCCCACGGCGCCCCGTGCCCGGGTACTCGTACCC
>NZ_JBSGZO010000428.1:0-7358 GCF_053611045.1 Streptomyces sp. NPDC054841
CACCAGACGCCGCGGGCCCCGCCCTTCGGGCGGACGGCGCTACTTTCGCAACACGCCCTAGCAGGCGCCGAGGTCCTGCCAGACTCCCCATTCACCGGTGGTGCCGGGCTCTTCGCCCTGGGTCCACCACTTGGCCTTCCAGGTGTGGCCCTTGTGGGAGACCTGGTTGTCGGCGGTGTACGTGGCGGCCCGGTCCCACGCGGCGGCCGAGCAGCCGGCCGGCGGGGTCGTCGGAGGCGTGGTCGTCGGGGGCGTGGTCGTCGGAGGCGTGGTGGGCGGCGTGGTCGGCGGGGTCGTCGGGGAGCCGCCGACCGCGGTCACGATCTCGTTGAAGAGCGTCGCGTTGGCGTCCAGGCCGAGCAGGGAGTACATCATCGCGCCCGCCAGACCCCGGCTGTGCGCGTAGTCCGCACGGGCCTGGATCGCGCGCTCGTCGAGGCCGGTGAAGAACTCGCCGTCCTTGTAGAAGTACGCCGCCTTCGCCTCGTCGTCCCAGAAGGTCGTCGCCGCGTTGTCGACGATGCCGCCGAGCTCCTTGTAGTGGGCGATGCCCGCCTGCTGGCTGACCGGGCGGGCGGCCGAGGCGCCGGTCGCGGTCTGGGCGAGGCCGTTCTTCGCGCCCGCCGGGACGCCCTTCCAGCCCCGGTAGTAGAACTCGTACCCGAGCGTCAGCTTGTTCGCGGGGAACCCGCCCGCGATGCCGTACGCCGGCTTGCCGTCGAGCCACGCGTCGATGGCGTTGTCGATCGAGTACTTCTCCGTGCCCGGTGCGATCGGGTCGGTCGGGTCGCCCGCGCCCGAGTACAGCGGGGACTGGTGGTACGTCGGCCCGTCGCCGTCCCAGGCGCCGTGCATGTCGTACGTCATGATGTTCGCGTAGTCGAGATACGCGCCGATCTTGTCGGTCTCGATGTTCTTGATCTTGTCCTGGCCGGCCGGGAGCGCCGCCGTCAGCAGGTACTTCTTCCCGCCGTGCGCCGCCCCGTACTCGTCGAGCTGCTTGCGGAACTCGGCCAGCAGAAGGGTGAAGTCGGCCTTGTCCTCGGGTCCGTAGTGGTTGCCGAGGTGGCCGTCGGGCGAGCCCGGGTACTCCCAGTCGATGTCGATGCCGTCGAAGATCCCGGCCGCCGTGCCCGCGCCGCCGAAGCCGCCCTCGACGGGCAGGTCGCCCTGGATGTACTGCTTGATGCAGGACGCCACGAGCTTCTTCCGGCTCGCGTCCGTCTTCGCCGCGTCGTGGAAGAACTTGGAGTAGGTCCAGCCGCCCAGCGAAATGTTGATCTTCAGGTGCGGGTACTTCGCCTTCAGTTCCTTGAACTGGTTGAAGACGCCCACGATCGGCTGGTTCCAGGTGTCGGCGACCCCGTCCACGCTGTCCGCCGCGCTGAAGGACCGCTGGTAGTCGGCGTACGAATCGCCCGCGCCGTCACCCGCGTTCGGGTTGCTGTCGTCACCCGCCGCCTTGTTCGCCTCGAAGCAGGTCAGGTCGGTCGGGTGGATGTTGCCGAACGAGTAGTTGATGACGTCCAGCTTGGCGGCGATGCCCCGGGTGTCGAGGTGCTTCGGGTAGAAGGCGTTGCCGTACACGCTCCACTGGTCGTAGTACGCGATCTTCACGCCGCCGGTCGAGGGCGCGGCATCGGCCGCCTGAGCGGAGCCGAGGCCGACGGAGGCGGCCAGCGCGCCGGCGGCCAGGGCCGCAGTGGTCAGTGCGGCGATCAAGGGTCTGCGGGGGTGCACGTACGTCCTCCGAAGGGGTGCGCGGTACGGGAGTTGGAGCAGTGATAGCCGCCACGTGAACACCGCGTCAATGGTCTGAACCAAATTGAGGACTAGACCAATCTGGAGGAGAAATCCCTCGTCAGAGCAGTCCTGTGGATATACGGAACCGCTCGCCACCATCGGTGACGAGCGGCTTAAGGCTGCCTTGAGGGAGCGGAAGGAGGTTGGTTCGCAAGTGAACCACTCCGCCCGCGAAACCCAGGATTTACCCGGCCCGGCCCGGCAGTCCGTACGCGTCCGCGATCAGTTCGTACGACCGGACCCGCGCCTCACCGCCGTGCGCGTTGGCCGTGATCATCAGCTCGTCCGCGCCCGTGCGCTTCTGTAGATCGTCCAGGCCGGTGCGGACCTCGTCCGCCGTGCCGTGGACGACGTTGCCGAGCCAGCTGTCCACGAACTCCCGCTCCATGGAGCTGAATTCATACGCCTCGGCCTCCTGCGGCGTGGGGATCAGACCGGGACGGCCGGTGCGCAGCCGGAGCATCGACAGGGCGCCGGTCAGCACCTGGCGGCGGGCCTCCCGGGCGTCGTCGGATGCGAGGGCCGAGACGCCGATCAGGGCGTACGGCGCGTCGAGCACGGCCGACGGACGGAAGGTGTCGCGGTAGATGTCGAGCGCCGGGAGGGTGTTCTGCGCCGAGAAGTGGTGGGCGAAGGCGAACGGCAGACCGAGCATCGCGGCGAGCCGGGCGCTGAAGCCCGAGGAGCCGAGGAGCCAGATCGGCGGCCGGGCCGGGGACTGGACCCCGCCGGGCGCGGTGGCCTGCACGGGGCCGGGGACCGCGTGGATACGGGCGTACGGGTGGCCGTCGGGGAAGTCGTCGTCCAGGAACCGGGTCAGCTCGGCGAGCTGCTGCGGGAAGTCGTCGGCGCCCTCGTTCAGCTGCTGGGTGCGCCGCAGCGCGGCCGCGGTCGCGCCGTCCGTGCCGGGCGCGCGGCCGAGGCCCAGGTCGATGCGGCCCGGCGCGAGCGCCTCCAGGGTGCCGAACTGTTCGGCGATCACCAGGGGGGCGTGGTTGGGGAGCATCACACCGCCCGAGCCGAGCCGGATGCGCTCGGTGTGCGCCGCGAGATGCGCGAGGATCACCGCGGGGGACGACGAGGCGACACCCGGCATGGAGTGATGCTCGGCGACCCAGTGGCGGTGGTAGCCGCGACGCTCGGCGAGGCGGGCGATGTCCACGCTGGTGCGCAGGGCCTGGGTGGCGGTGCGGCCACTGCCGACCGTGACCAGGTCCAGTACCGACAGGGGTACGGGGGCGGTTCCCGTCGCCGTGCCTCGGATGTCGTCGCCTGCGTCCACTGGTGGGGCCCTTCTGCGCGTGTCGTGCGTACCTCGACGCACAACAGGAGGCCCTCTCCGTTTATTCCCGCCGCCCCGTTCCCCGTTCCCGCCGCTCCGTTCCCCGTTCCCGTTTCCCGCCACCGCGTCCGCCGCGCTGTCACCGGTCGGGTTGCCACTCCGACCGGTCCCAGTCGGGGCGGGCGAACAGCGTGCCCAGCTCGTCCGCCCAGGCCCTGCGATCGGCCAGCCGCAGCCCCTCCCACACCGTCACCTGGTTCGCCGTGAGCACCGGCTTGCCCAGGGCCGCCTCCAGCTCCGCCAGATGCGCCACGGTGTGCAGGGCGGTGTCCGGCATGAGCACCACCTCCGCCCGCGGGTCGTCCCCCGCCCGGGCCAGCTCCAGCACCTGCTCGCGCCCCCACGTGCCGACCTCGGCCGCGGTCACGATCCCGCTCGCCCGCGTCCCGGTCACCTCCAGACCGGCCGCCCGGAGAAACTCCTCGAAGGACGCGGTGATGTCGTCCGGGTATGTCGCCGCGACCGCGACCCGCGCGGCGCCGAGCGCCCGCACCGCGTGGACGAACGCGAAGGACGTGCTCGACGCCGGCAGCCCCGCCGTCTGCGCCAGCTCCCGGATCTGCTGCTGCGCGCCCTCCCACCCCCGGATGAAACTCCCGCTGGTGCACGCCCACACCAGCGACTCCGCCCCGGCCAGCCGCAGCTGCTCGACCCCGGCCGCCAGCCGCCCCGCCGCCCCCATCTCGATCAGCGCGTCCTCCCGGTGCGCGTCCTCACCGATGTCGGTGTGGAAGAGCGGCAGCCGGATGTCGCTGTCGAGCAGGACCGCGATGCGGGGGTAGTCGTCCTCGGCGGAATGCCCCGGGTAGAGGAGCCCGACGGTCGTCATGTCCATCCTTCCTGTTCCTCGGGAAGTCCCTGGGGCCGGTCGGTCCCGGTCGGCGGCCCGGCCGCGTCCATCAGCAGCGCCTGGTACGGGCCGACCGCGTACACGCCGATCCGGTGCAGCGCCGCCCACATGGTGACCTGGTTCGCGGAGAGCACCGGCATGCGCAGTTCCGCCTCCAGCTGGGGTATCGCGTCGTACGTCGGCAGATTGGTGCAGCTGATGAAGAGCGCGTCGGCAGCGCCCACCACGGCCTGGCGCGCCATGTCCACCACGGACCGGTACGGCACCTTCCAGATGTGCCGGGTCAGCCCCAGGAAGGCGCGGCCCGTGACCGCTACCCCAGCTTCGCCCAGATACTCCTCCAGCGCCTGGGTCACCGACTCCGTATAGGGCGTGACCAGCGCGATACGGCGGGCGCCCAGCTCGTCGAGGGCTTCGAGCAGGGCGCCGGAGGTGGTGAGCGAGGTGACGTCCCCCGCCCGGGTCATCGCCTCGCACATGGCGCGCTCCCCCGCGAGACCGCCGACGAAACTGCCCGAGGTGCAGGCGTAGGCGACGACCTCCGGCTCGGACGCGGCCAGCGCCCGGACGGCCTCGTCGAGCGTCTCGTGCTCGCTGACGAGCCGGGCCAGGTCGAGGGAGACCTCGACAGGTACGTACGGCGTACGGGTCAGACGCAGCGACACATCGTCGGGTACCCAGCGCCACAGCTCGCGGTCGAGGGCGAAATCGAAAGGGGCGACGACGCCTATACCGCGCTGCGGGGCGGGTCCGCCCAGCCAGGAAACATCGAGGGACAGATTCACCACAGGCCCCCTTAACGTCTTGTTGACGACGGTAGGTTCGGGTGGCAGCGTGGGTCAATCCGTACATGTCAGACGTTCAGAAACGGTTTCTCCGCGATGTCGGTCCCGATTCTTCTCGTACTGGAGACAGACCCTCCGCCCCGCCTCGGGGCGCTCACCGGCCGGGCCGAGATCCGGTACGCCGACGACCGCGGCCTCGCTGCCGAACTGCCCCGCGCCGACGCGCTGCTGGTGTGGGACTTCGCCTCCGACGCGGTTCGCCGCGCCTGGCCCGGCGGGGGCCCGCGACCCCGCTGGGTGCACACCCCCAGCGCGGGCGTCGACCGGCTGCTCTGCCCCGAGTTCGCCGCCTCGGACACGGTCCTCACCAATGCCCGCGGGATCTTCGAGGAGCCCATCGCCGAGTATGTGGCCGCTCTGGTGCTGGCGATGGCCAAGGACCTCCCCGGCACTCTGGAGCTCCAGCGGCAGCGGCGCTGGCGGCACCGTGAGGGTCTGCCGGTCGCGGGCAGCCGGGCGGTGGTGGTCGGCGCGGGCCCGATCGGCCTGGCGATCGCGCGCACCCTGCGGGCGCTGGGCGTGGCGGCAGCGGTCACCGGGCGTACGGCCCGACCAGGCGTGCACGGCTCCGAGGAGCTCGACCGGCTGCTGGCCCGAGCCGACTGGGTCGTCTGCGCCGCGCCGCTCACGGGCGCGACGCGCGGCATGTTCGACGCGCGCCGGTTCGCGCTGTTGCGGCCCTCGGCCCGGTTCATCAATGTGGGGCGGGGCGCGCTGGTGGTGGAGGACGCGCTCGTCGCGGCGCTCACGGGGCGACGGCTCGCGGGCGCGGCCCTCGATGTGTTCGAGCACGAACCGCTGGGGCCGCACAGCCGGCTCTGGGACGTTCCCGGCCTGATCGTCTCCCCGCACATGAGCGGCGACACGGTCGGCTGGCGGGACCGGCTGTCGGCACAGTTCGTCGAGCTGTTCGAGCTGTGGGCGAGCGGTGAGCCCCTGCCGAACGTGGTCGACAAGAAACGTGGGTACGTCCCCTCCCATGACTCCTGAGCCGAACGACCTGACTGCCCTGTCCGAGCAGACCGGCCTGACTGCCCTGACCGCACGTCAACTCATCGCCGGCTACGACCGGGGCGACTTCTCCCCGCTGGAGGTGGTCCGCGCGGTCCTCGACCGGGCCGAGGCGGTGCAGCGCCTCACCAACGCCTTCGTCCGGATCGACGGCGAGCAGGCGCTGGCGCAGGCGGAAGCGGCCACCGAACGCCGCCGCAGAAAGGAGCCGCTGGGCCTGCTCGACGGCGTGCCCGTGACGGTCAAGGACATCCTGCTGCAGGCCGGCGGGCCGACGCTGCGCGGCTCACGGACCGTGCGCGGTGAAGGAGCCTGGGACGAGGACGCCCCCGCCGTGGCGCGGCTGCGGGAGCACGGCGCGGTGCTCGTCGGCAAGACCACGACCCCGGAGTTCGGCTGGAAGGGCGTCACCGACTCCCCGCTGACCGGGGTCACCCGCAATCCGTACGACCCCTCCCGCACCGCGGGAGGCTCCAGCGGCGGCAGCGCGGCGGCCGTCGCGCTCGGCGCGGCCCCGCTGTCGATCGGTACGGACGGCGGCGGCTCGGTCCGTATCCCGGCGTCGTTCTGCGGGATCTTCGGGCTGAAGCCGACGTACGGCCGGATCCCGCTGTACCCGGCGAGTCCGTTCGGGACCCTGTCGCACGCCGGGCCGATGACCCGGGACGCCGCGGACGCGGCGCTGCTGCTGGATGTGATCAGCAGGCCGGACTGGCGGGACTGGTCGCAGCTCGCTCCCGCGCCCGCCGCGAGCGGCGGCATCGGCGACGGCGTGAAGGGGCTGCGGATCGCGTACTCGCCGGCCTTCGGCGGCCAGGTCGCGGTGCGTCCCGCGGTGGCGGCGGCGGTGCGCGGGGCGGTGGGCCGGCTCGCGGAGCTGGGCGCGTACGTCGAGGAGGCCGACCCGGACATCGCGGATCCGGTGGAGGCCTTCCACACGCTGTGGTTCAGCGGGGCGGCGCGGCTGGTGCAGCACTTCGGCAAGGAGCAGCGGGAGCTGCTCGACCCGGGGCTGCGGGAGATCTGCGCGGTGGGCGCGCGGGCCTCCGCACTGGACTATCTCGCGGCCGTGGACGTACGGATGGGGCTGGGCCGGCGGATGGGCCGCTTCCACACCTCGTACGACCTGCTGGTCACGCCGACGCTGCCGCTCACGGCGTTCGAGGCGGGCACGGAGGTGCCGCGCGGCTCCGGGCACCGGCGCTGGACGGGGTGGACCCCGTTCACGTACCCGTTCAACCTCACCCAGCAGCCGGCGGCGACGGTGCCGTGCGGGGTGGACGGCGACGGCCTGCCGGTGGGGGTGCAGCTGATCGGGGCGCGGCATGCGGACGCGCTGGTGCTGCGTGCGGCGCACGCGCTGTACGAGTCGGGCGCGGCGACGATCCCGGCGCCGGCGGCGCCGTAGGGCGGGCCCGCCAGGGGCGGGGCGCCTGCGGCGGGCCCACGCGCCTCAATCTCCCCCTACGCCCTGCAGGCGTGGGGGGACCCCCAGCAAGGCTGGATT
>NZ_JBSGZO010000429.1:0-7349 GCF_053611045.1 Streptomyces sp. NPDC054841
CCGGCCGCGGCCGATGCGCCCGCTTCCGGCGCGGAAGCGGGAGCGCCTGTGCTGTCGCCGCCGCAGGCGGCGAGCAGCAGGGCCCCGGCGGCGACGGCTCCCACCACCGCCACGCGGCGGTGCAGTGGCCGGTGGAGGGCGGGCTTGAAGACGGTCATGTCTGTGTACCTCGTGTGATCGATTCTGAACGAGCGGATGGGCAGGCGTCGTCGCAGGCGGCCCGGAAGGGCGCGCCCGCGCAGGATCACCGGCCTAGAGCCGCAGAATCGACAGTTGTGCGAGGTCGGGCGCTCGGGGTGGAGGGTTGGCACGTACGACCGCGAGAACCCCGGCGGCGAGCCGGGCGCACCAGTCGCGTCGGCCCACGAACACCACGTGGAGCAGCAAGGCCAGCGCCCAGGTGCCGAGGACCGCCACGCACAGCGAGACCATGTCCATGGCCATGCCCGGCTCATGCCCATCCGGCGATGCGGGGGCGCCGGCGCCGGCCGGGGCGGCATTCAGGTCCGTAGCCCCCATGGCAGCGGGCGGGCCGGTATCCGTGACGGCGTCCGCGTGGTGCCCGTGCACGGGCATCGCGCCCGTGCCGGCCGTGTGCGAGGAGGCGAGCGTCCCCGTACCGGAGTCTCCGCTGGGGTGACCGACGGTGTGCATGACGAACACGCCGAGTGCCAGCACCACGACAAGCAGGAGACGCGCTGCCACGCCCACCGCTCGTGTGTACTGCCGCACCATCACGCATACCTCCGTTCCGTTGCCGACGATATCCCGGGCCGTAAGGGCATACGGCTGTGAGCCGATCGCGTTCCGTCAATGACCGTGGCCGTCGTGCGTCCGCGTCCCGGCCGGTGTTCCTTGATCAGCCGACGGCGTGGAAGCCGCGCAGGCGCAGGCTGTTGCCGACGACGAAGACCGAGGAGAAGGCCATCGCCGCGCCCGCGATCATCGGGTTGAGGAGCCCGGCCGCGGCCAGCGGCAGGGCGGCGACGTTGTAGGCGAAGGCCCAGAAGAGGTTCGAGCGGATCGTGCCGAGCGTGCGGCGTGCGAGCCGGATGGCGTCCGCGGCGGCGCGCAGGTCTCCGCGTACGAGAGTGAGGTCGCCGGCCTCGATCGCCGCGTCCGTGCCCGTACCCATCGCCAGACCCAGGTCGGCCTGGGCGAGTGCCGCCGCGTCGTTGACGCCGTCGCCGACCATGGCGACGCTGCGGCCCTCCGCCTGGAGACGCCTGACCACGTCGACCTTGTCCTGGGGCATGACCTCGGCGATCACGTCGTCGGGTGCGATGCCCACCTCGGCGGCGACGGAAGCGGCGACCGCCTTGTTGTCACCGGTGAGCAGGATCGGGGTCAGGCCGAGGGCGCGCAGTCGGCGGATCGCTTCGGGGCTGGTCTCCTTGACCGCGTCCGCGACCTCCAGGACTGCCCTCGTCCTGCCGTCCCACGCCACCGCGATGGCGGTACGCCCGGCGGCCTCCGCCTCCGCCTTGGCGCGCTCGAGCTCCACGGGCAGTGCCATGGCCCACTCGGCCAGGAGCTTCTCGCGGCCCACCAGGACGGCGTGCCCGTCGACGATGCCCTGAACGCCGAGGCCCGGGATGTTCGCGAAGTCCTCGGGCGTGGGCAGCGTTCCGACGCGGTCGGCCGCCCCCTTGGCCACCGCCTGCGCGACGGGGTGCTCGGAGGAGTGCTCCAGCGCACCGGCCAGCCGCAGGACTTCCCGCTCGTCCGTCGCCTCGGTGACGTGGACCTTCAGGAGGGTCATCCTGCCGGTGGTGACGGTGCCGGTCTTGTCGAGGACGATCGTGTCGACCTTGCGGGTGTTCTCCAGGACCTCGGGGCCCTTGATGAGGATGCCGAGCTGGGCGCCGCGCCCGGTGCCCACCATGAGGGCCGTCGGGGTGGCCAGGCCCAGGGCGCAGGGGCAGGCGATGATCAGCACGGCGACGGCGGCGGTGAACGCGGCCGTCAGACCTGCGCCGTTGAGCAGCCAGAAGCCGAGGGTGCCGAGCGCGAGGGCGATGACGACCGGCACGAAGACGGCGGAGATGCGGTCGGCGAGGCGCTGGGCCGACGCCTTGCCGTTCTGCGCGTCCTCCACCAGCTTGGCCATCCGGGCGAGCTGGGTGTCGGCGCCGACCCGGGTGGCCTCGACGACGAGCCGTCCACCGGCGTTGAGGGTGGCCCCGGTGACGGCGTCACCCACGCCGACCTCCACCGGCACGGACTCGCCCGTGAGCATGGCGGCATCCACGGCGGAGGAACCCTCGACAACGGTGCCGTCGGTGGCGATCTTCTCGCCCGGCCGGACCAGGAAGCGGTCCCCGGCCCGCAGATCGGCGGTGGCGATCAGGTGCTCGCGGCCGTCGCGCAGCACCGTGACCTCCTTCGCTCCCAGCTCCAGCAGCGCTTTCAGCGCGGCGCCGGCCTTGCGCTTGGACCGGGCCTCGAAATACCGCCCGGCCAGGATGAACGCGGTGACGCCGGCGGCGGCCTCCAGATAGATGTTCCCGGCACCGTCACTGCGCGAGATCGTCAGCTCGAAAGGGTGCGTCATGCCGGGCATCCCGGCGGTCCCGAAGAACAGCGCCCACAGCGACCACAGGAACGCGGCCGACGTACCGAGCGAGATCAGCGTGTCCATGGTCGCTGCGCCATGCCGGGCGTTGGTGAAAGCGGCCCGGTGGAAGGGCCAGGCCGCGTAGGTGACGACCGGAGCGGCCAGCGTCAGGGAAAGCCACTGCCAGTACTCGATCTGCAGCACGGGCACCATGGCCATCGCGATCACGGGGACGGACAGTGCCACCGCAGTGATCAGGCGGTGCCGCAGCGGCCGCAGCTCATCCGCTTCTTCGGCTCCCGCGGCTCCCGCGGCTTGCGCGGCTCCCGCGGCTTCCGCGTTCCGGGCGGATCCCCCCGCAGCGCTCGCGCGAGGGGGCACCGGAGGTGCGGCGGTGTAGCCGGTCGCCTCCACGGTGGCGATCAGGTCCGCCACGGACACGACTCCGCCGCGGTAGCTGACCCTGGCCTTCTCGGTGGCGTAGTTGACCGTGGCCTCCACCCCGTCCATGCGGTTGAGCTTCTTCTCGACACGGGCGGCGCACGAGGCGCAGGTCATGCCACCGATGGCGAGTTCGACCTCAGCGGTACCGGGCACCGTGGTTGTCATCACTGCTCCTCGAACTGGTGGAAGAAGGTCAGGCCGCGCCGGGTCCGCGGATGGGGCCCGGCGGCGGGTTCCGGACGGGCCGCGGGCCGCCCGAACCCGTGGAGCGAATACCCTAGGGGGGTATCGCCAACCCTGATCATGTATACCCCCACCCCGTATTTTTCGCAAGCGACCCCCAGGTGTTTCGATCGAGGCAGCCGGGCCGGGGCGGGCGGCGCATGGCCATCCGCCCCGGCCCTGGCGCGGCCCGGTCGCGTCAGGCTGCGGCGGGCTGGGGTCCGGCGGCGGGCGCCGGGTCCGCGAGGCGGCCGGTGCGGTCGAGCCCGTACAGGGCGGCGGCGCAGGCAAGGCCCAGCAGGAGCAGCGCGATCCACGGCAGCGCGGACACTCCGGCGTTGCGGGCGGCATCGAGTGCGACCCCGGTGAGGAAGTTGCCCAGGGTGATACCGACACCGCAGATGGTGTTGTACAGGCCGTAGTGCGTGGCGACGAGGCGGTCACCGGAGAGGCGGACGATGGTGTCCATCTCGAACGGATAGGCGATCATCGTCCCCACGGCGAGCAGCAGCGCGGACAGCGCGGGCGGCACCGCCGCGAGCAGCCACAGCCCGGTCCCGCCGTCCGGTACCGGTATCGCCGTGGCGATCAGCAGCGGTACGAACGCGCCCCCCATGGTCAGCAGACCCCAGGTGAGCGCACGACCCGGCTCCATCCGGGCCTTGCACCACGCGGTCACCCTCGTCTGACCGAGAATCGTGCTCAGACCCGACACAGCGAAGAGCACCGCCACCGCGGCCGTGCCGAACGTCCCCTCGCCGCCCAGGCGCCGTACTTCCAGCGGCAGGGCGAGATAGACCTGGAAGGACATCACGTACGAGCCGATCATGGCGAGCGAGAACAGCAGGAACGGCCGGTTGGCCAGGATGCCGCGCCACTGCGACAGCACACTCTCCCGCCGCCCGTTCGCCTCCACCTTGGCGTCGTCGGCCCTCCGCGCCGGCAGGGCGCGGATCTGCACGACGCTCAGCACCGCGAAGATGCCGGCCGCCGTCAGGCACGTGACGCGGAAGTCGACACCGGTCAGCACCATGCCCACCAGCGGGCCGAGCAGGATTCCGGCCTGGTAGAAGACGTTGAACAACGCGAACGCCTCCACCCGGCGCTCCCCCGCGTCCACTGCCAGATAGGCGCGGGAGGCCGGGTTGAACAACGCGCCGGCCAGTCCCGTGGCGGCGGAGGCGGCGATCAGCGCCGGCACCGAGTCGACCAGACCGAGGGTCGCGAAGCCTGCGGTGCGCAGCACGAGCCCAGTGATGATCACCGGCTTGTAGCCGAGCCGGTCGGCCAGCGTGCCGCCGACCAGGAACATGCCCTGCTGGCTGAAGTTGCGCACCCCGAGGATCAGCCCGACGAGCCATCCGGCCAGCCCGAGGGGCCCGGCCAGGTGCGTGGCGAGATAGGGCATCAGCATGTAGAAGCCGAGGTTGATGGTGAACTGGTTCACCATCAGCAGCTGGACACTACGCGGGTAGCCACGAACCTGCGTGACGGCGGCCTTCACCGGCCCTCCTCCGTATCAGCCTCGGGGCGCCCGTCGCCGGCATCGGCCTCGGGGCGCCTGTCGCCGGCATCGGCCTCGGAGCCCCTGGCATCGGCGGCCGGACCGTCCGTGCCCGCGGCTCGGGCGAGGGCGAGTGGGTCGGCCACGCCCGTGCACCGGGTCCAGCGGGTGACTTCCTTCTCGTCCGGGCAGCCGATCACGTCCGGCTCGGATGCGGGCGGCGAGTCGAGGAGGCCGTGGGCGGCGCAGTAGTCGTCGTCGTACACGGTGGCCAGGTAGCGTTGCGGCCCGTCGGGGAAGACCGCCGCGATCCGGGTGTCCTCGGGCAGAGTGCGCGCCAGCCATCCGGCGACCAGGGCGACCGCGCCGACGCTCCACCCGCCGGTGGCGTAGTGCGAGGCGGCCAGCTGCCGGCAGGCCCACACCGCCTCGCCCGGGGCGACCCAGTGCACCTCGGTGAAGTTGTCGTAGGCGACGTTACGGGGATAGATGCTCGACCCGAGTCCGCGCATCAGGCGGGGGCGGGCGGGCTGGCCGAAGATCGTGGAGCCGATGGTGTCCACGCCCACGAGCCGCAGGTCGGGGTAGAGCTGGTGAAGAACGCGGGAAACGCCCGCGGAGTGCCCACCGGTGCCGACACTGCACACCAAGGCGTCGATGTGCCCGAGTTCCGTGGCGAGTTCGAGGGCGAGCGGGGTGTACGCGGTGGTGTTGTCCGGGTTGTTGTACTGGTCCGGGCACCACGATCCGGGGTGCTGCCGCAACAGCTGGGTGACGCGGTCACGTCGTGCCTGCTGCCAGCCACCGGTGGGGTGGGGCTCGGAGACGACGTTGACCTGGGCACCGTAGGCGGTCAGCAGCCGGGTCATGGACAGTTCCAGACCCGGGTCGGTGACCAGGGTGACCGGATGGCCGTGGACCATGCCCGCAAGGGCCAGGCCGAGGCCGAGCGTCCCACTGGTGGACTCGATGATCCTGCCTCCGGGCTTCAGATCCCCCCGGGCCCGGGCACGTTCGACCATGTGCAGGCCGGGCCGGTCCTTGATGCCGCCGGGATTGAAGCCTTCCAGCTTCGCCCAGAAGCCCCGTCCCTCATGGGCGAAGGGCTCGCCGACGTGCAGGAGGGGAGTGTTGCCGACCAGACCCGTCAGGGCGTCGTGGCCGGGCTTGGTGAGATGTCGTGCGGTGTTGGGAGAGTGCATCTCTCGTCTCTCGTCTTTCGGTGAATGGCGCGTCGGGTGCTGATCTCTCGCACGCCGCCCCGCCTTGGGCGGACGGGCCCGGGGCTCAGTGGCAGGGAGCGGCGGCCGCGGCATGCTGCGGCTCGAAGGGCATGGCCTACGTCCGCCACCGGCACAGCGCGCACAGCACGAAGCGGCCGGACATGAATCTCCGGGCCTCCCCCGGCACACGGGCAGCCCCGTCGAGTGCCGCCGGGCGCGCCCCTGTTGCTTCGGCCTCCGCCGCACCGGTGATCGGCGCACGCACCTGCTGACGTCCGGTCAGCTCCGCATCCGAACCGGTCGGTGAGCAGGAGGAGTCGGCAGGAGCCGCAGCAAGCGGCACCAGCTCGGCGCTCCGTGGGGCGCCCGAGACCGTACGGGCCGGGCCGTGAGCGTGGCCGGACTCGTGCAGCAGCGACGCACAGTCGAGCGCGATCAGGAGCAGCGCGCTCAGGAGCAGGGTGAGCAGCCGGCACGGCACAGAGGCAGCCGGCAGTGGGCGAACGCGGGATGGCGGGAGCACAGTTCCTCCGCAGGAGGGCCGTCATGCACCACACGGTGCACCGGAACGGCGGGAGGGCGGGGCGGGCAGTGTCAGGACATCGCCGCAGAGATCCGCCTCGCATTGCGCGGTGGCGCATAGGGCGAGGCAGGTGGCGGCGAACTGGCCGGCCACATCGCGCACAGCCGCGGTGGGCTGTCCCGGAACTGTGTCAGACGGGAATGCGTCGAGAGCCGGCGAGCAGACGCCGCATCCTAGACCTGCAGAACTGTGGCTCTTATCGACGTGCTCGGCAATTGCTTGGCCGACGCCACGTCACCGAAAGCGACGGGAGCAGGTGGGCCCGACGGAGAACTGGCCTGCTCGACGAAGGCACAGGCGCCCGGGGCATCCAGAGCAGGGGTCTGCTCCGGCTGGCCGGGCACGCACTCCTGAGCCGGATGGGACGGGCCGTGACCACCACCGTGATGGTCCACCGGCACGTCCTCGGCCGCGTGGCTGTCCATCAGGTGGCTGTCCATCGCGTGGCTGTCCATCGCAGTCGCCGCACGCACGGTGGCGCTTGCGTCGAGATGTCCGGTGACGCCTTCGGCACTCACGCCGTGCGCGTACACGAAGGCGAACAGCATCACGGCCACCCACAGCATGCGCAACGGACCCGCCGATGAGCGGGCCCGCGACATGCGGGAGGACGACCAGGCCGTGACCATGCCGTGATCGTAGCGCCTCGCCCTGACAACCCGCCGCCGCCCCGGTCGCAAACACCACGCCGGCATCCAACACGGCGGCCAGGCACCGGTACGGGAGTGTCATGAATCAGGTGTGTTCCTCCCCGAAGGAGTCACCTGATGAATACGACGACTGATCACCTGATCGAGGCCGGGGGCGGCGTGTCGC
>NZ_JBSGZO010000430.1:0-7296 GCF_053611045.1 Streptomyces sp. NPDC054841
GAACACCGACACCGCCTCCAAGGCGACCTCCTCCGGCATCACGACGGCGGGCCCCGCGCTGCGGGGCCCGGGAACCGAGCGCCACGGACGAGGCCCGGGACGACGGCCCGGACGCCGGATCAGGCGCCATCTCCCCACCAGCCCCTGGCTGTTCGCAGCCCCCGGGCTGCTCGTGGCCGGCGCCTTCAGCCTGTACCCGTTCCTCTCCACACTTTCCAACTCCTTCACCGACCGCAGGACCCTGATCCCCGGTCAGTTCGTGGGTCTGGCCAACTTCCAGGAGATGCTCGACGACGAGATGTTCTGGATCGGGCTGCGCAACAGCACGCTGTACGTCGCCGGAGTCGTCCCCGCCCTCGTGGTCCTGCCGCTGCTGCTGGCGCTGCTCGTGCAGAAACAGATCCCCGGCATCACCTTCTTCCGCTCGGCCTTCTACACCCCCGTCGTCGCCTCCATCGTGGTCGTCGGCCTGATCTGGGTGTGGATGCTGGATGAACGGGGTCTCGTCAACGCGGTGCTGGAGGCGGTGGGAGCCGGAAAGGTCGGCTTCCTCAGCGACCAGTGGCTGCTCCTGCTGAGCGCCATGACGGTCACGGTCTGGAAGGGCCTCGGCTACTACATGATCATTTATCTGGCCGCGCTGGCGAACGTCCCGCGCGAGCTGCACGAGGCCGCCTCCGTGGACGGCGCGGGCGCGGTTCGACGGTTCCTCACCGTCACCCTTCCCGCGCTCCGCTCCACGATGGTGCTGGTCGCCGCGCTCTCCTCGGTCGCCGCCTTCAAGGTCTTCTCCGAGGTCTATCTGATGGCGGGACCCGGCGGCGGCCCCGCCGGCGAGGACACCACCCTCGTGATGCTCGTCCAGCGCACCGGCACGGGCCTCACCGGCCGGGTCGGCTACGCCTCCGCGATCTCGGTGGTCGTCTTCGTCGTCACCGTCGCGCTGATGCTGCTGGTGCTGCGCGCCGACCGGAAGGAGGACTCGTGAGCATCACCGGCACGGTGAAGGGCGCGAAGCCCGTGCGCAGGAGCCGGATCACGGACGAGAACGGACGGCGGATGCCCGGCTGGGAGATCGTGCTGCGCTACGCACTGCTCCTCGCCGTGTTCGCACTGACCGTGGGACCGTTCCTGTGGCAGCTGTCCACGTCCCTCAAGGGGCCGCACGAGGACATCTTCAGCTCCCCTCCGGCATTCCTGCCCGCCGATCCCACCCTGGGCAACTACACGCGCGTCGCCGAGACCATCCCGGTATGGGACTACGCGCTGAACTCGCTCAAGGTGGCCGTCGCCAGCGTCCTGACCAACTGCGTCGGCGCGGCGCTGGCGGGCTATGCCCTCGCACGGCTGCGCTACCGCGGGCGCCGGGCTGCCACACTCGCGTTCATCCTGGCGATGCTCGTGCCCGTCGAGGGCATCATCATCGCCCAGTTCACGACCATGCGTGACCTCGGCCTGAACAACACCCTCGTCGGTGTGCTGCTGCCCGGCTGCATCGCCGCACTGAACGTCCTGTTGATGCGCAACGCCTTCCTCCATCTCCCGTACGAGGTCGAGGAAGCCGCGTACGTCGACGGCGCCAACGCCTGGCAGCGGTTCGTACGGATCGCGCTGCCCTCGGTCAAGGGCACCCTCGCGGTCGTCGCGATCTTCGCCTTCATGGGCGCCTGGGACGACTTCCTCTGGCCGCTGATCGTCCTCAGCGACCCGCAGAAGTTCACCCTGACCATCGGTCTGAACTATCTGCACGGCACCTTCGCCAACGACGAACGGCTCGTCGCCGCGGGCACGGTCATCGCCGTGCTGCCGCTGATCGTTCTCTTCGCCTGTCTGCAGCGGTACTTCTTCCGGGGCGTCGGCGAAGGCGCGGTCAAGGGCTGACCCCCAACAGCAAGGACCTTCTCTGCTCATGACTCCAGCTGTGCGCTTCGGCGCCAACTACACCCCCAGCCAGGGCTGGTTCCACCACTGGCTCGACTTCGACCTCGACACCGTTCGGGCCGACCTGGACTCGGTCGCCGCCCTCGGCCTCGACCACATCCGGGTCTTCCCGATCTGGCCGGTCTTCCAGCCCAACCGCACCCTGATCCGCCCGCGCGCCGTCGAACAGCTCGTGGACCTGGCCGACGCCGCCGCCGAACGGGGCCTGGACGTCAACGTCGACGGACTGCAGGGGCACTTGTCGAGCTTCGACTTCCTGCCCTCATGGACGCAGACCTGGCACCGCCGCAGCATCTTCACCGACCGGGACGTCATGTCCGGCCAGGCCGAGTATCTGCGTACCCTCGCCGCGGCGCTCGCCGACCGGCCGAACTTCATCGGCATGACCATCGGCAACGAGGTCAACCAGTTCGCGTCCGGGCCGCACCCGGACCCGGACCGCATCACACCAGGGCAGGCGGCACACTGGCTGAGCCGGCTGCTGGACGCCTGCGAGGAGGGCGCGCCCGGAAAGCTCCATCTGCACGCCGAGTACGACGCGGCCTGGTACCAGGACGACCAGCCGTTCACCCCCGCGCACGCCGCCCGCCTGGGTGCCGTCACCGCCGTGCACTCCTGGGTCTTCAACGGCACCGCCCAGCGCCACGGCCGTACGGGAACGGCGACCGAGCACCACGCCGCGTATCTGATCGAGCTGTCCAAGGCATGGGCGGACGACCCGCACCGCCCGGTCTGGCTCCAGGAGGTGGGCGCCCCGGCGCCCCTGGTCCCCGCCGAGCACGCGGACACCTTCACCGAGGCCACCGTGATCAACGCGCTGGACTGCGAGGACGTGTGGGGCGTCACCTGGTGGTGCTCGCACGACGTGCCGCGCTCGCTGGCCGACTTCCCCGAACTCGAATACAGCCTGGGCCTGCTGACCAGCGAGAGGCAGATCAAGCCGGCCGGCAAGGCGATCGCCCGCATCGTCGGGGAGCGGCGCGCCCGCCCCTGTCGTCCGGCTCCCCGTACCACCGCGCTCGTCGTGGACGCGGGCGACGAGGTCACCGCCCCGCGGCGCTCGGTGTGCGCGCCCGGCGGCCCCGTCTTCGAGGCGTTCGCCCGGCTCACCGCCGACGGTGTCCGCCCCACGACCGTTCTCGCCGCCCGCGCCGGCGACAAGGAGCACCTCGCCGCGCGCGGCATCACCGAAGTCGTCACCCCCGGTCAGGTCACCTCGTGACCGCAAGCACCGTAGGGCCTGTCTTTCGGATCTTGCCGCTCGGTCCGCCCCCCAACGATACGGAGCACACAGTGAACCTCAGCCGACGCACCGTCCTGCTCGCCGGAGCCGCCACGGTGCTCACCCCCGCGCTGCCGGGCACCGCGGCCGCGGCCGCCCGGGACCTCCAGCCGTACGCCTCCTACTGGTACCCGGACTCGCTTCCCTCCGGCACCCCCGGCACCGGCATCACCTGGCGCAGCCTCAAGGCATGGCGCGCCGAGGACGACACGGACCTGCCGTTCAACGCGGCCTCCGTGCCGCTCGCCGCCCGGTTCACACCGGCGCCGGCGAACACGACGGCCCGCACCGGCCAGGCGCGGATCCAGTCCCTCGTCTCGTTCGGTCCCACAGCCGGCAACCCTTCGCAGGGCGCGGCGACCGCCGACTACTACGCACTCACCCACTGGGCGTACGTCGACGAACTCGTCTTCTGGGGCGGCTCGTCGGGCGAGGGCCTGATCCTCGCGCCGAACGCGCCCGTCGTGGACGCGGCCCACCGCCACGGGGTGCCCGTCCTCGGCAATGTCTTCCTGCCGCCCGTCGCCTTCGGCGGCCAACTGCAGTGGACCCGTGACCTGGTGCAGAAGGACTCCAAGGGGCACTACCCGCTGGCCGCCCAACTGGTCGCGGTCGCGGCCGCGTACGGCTTCGACGGGTGGTTCGTCAACGCCGAGACCGGAGGGGGCAACGCAGCCCTCGCCACCAACATGCTCGGCTTCCTGAAGGAGCTCAAGGCACTCGGCGCGGCCAAGGGGCAGCGTGTCACCTGGTACGACTCGATGACCGTGAACGGCTCGGTGAGCTGGCAGGGTGCGCTGAACAACAAGAACAAGCCGTTCTTCGCGGCCGCCGACTCGATGTTCGTCGATTTCCGCTGGACGCCGGGCAGCCTGGATTCGTCCGCGCGGCAGGCCGCGCAGCTCGGCCGCAGCCGCTACGAGTTGTGGGCGGGCGTCGACGTCGAGGCGAAGGGCACGAACGCGTCCGTGAACTGGGACGCCATCGTGCCGGCCGACAAGACGCATATCACCTCCATCGGCTTCTACCGGCCCGAGTGGACCCGCAATCACCTGCCCGCGGGCCGCACACCCGGTGACTTCCACGCCGCCGACGACCAGTTCTGGACGGGCTCGTCCCTCGACCCTTCCCGGCCGGACCTGAACAGCGGCTGGCGCGCGCCGGCGGTCTCCGTCGCCGACCGCTCGACCGTCGCTTCCGTCCCCTTCGCGACCGTCTTCAACACCGGTCACGGCCTGAAGTGGTACGAGTACGGCAAGGTCAGCTCCGACGCCGCCTGGAACCATCTCGGCCTCCAGGACCGGCTGCCCTCCCGCCGCTGGGTCGTGCGGACGACTGGTCAACGCCCCTCCGTGACCTTCGACTTCGCGGACGCGTGGCGCGGCGGCAGCAGCCTCCTGGTCGACGGCGCCCTCGACGCGCCCACCACACTGGACCTGTACGCGACCCGGCTGCCGCTCGGCCCGGACACGGTCGTCGAGCTGACCCATCGCGCCGACGCGGGCCGGGCGAAGGTCGAGCTGGCCGTCGCGACCGCCGAGCCGGGCGCACCGGGGGAGTCGCCCGCGTACACCCACTTCCCGGTGGGCTCGGGTGACGGCTGGGTCACCTCCACCGTGCGGCTGACGGGCCTGTCGGGCACCGTGCGGGCGCTGGGCGTCCGGCTCACCGCGAACAGCGGTCCCGTCCGGTGGCGGCTCGGGCGGCTCGCGGTCCGGGACGCGAAGGTCTGTCCTGCCGCCCCCGCCGACCTGCGGATCACCGACGCCGCCGGAGGCGGCCTGCGCTTCGCGTGGCGGGGCGCCCCCGGCGGCGTACGCCACTACGAACTGCACCGGATCCTCGCCGACGGCACACGCCGCTTCCTCGGCGGAACCTGCCAGACCGCGTACTACGCCGGTGGTCTCACCGCCGAGCAGGGCGAGACGGCCGCGCGGTTCGAACTACGCGCGGTCGGGGAGCTGTTCACGGTGTCGAAAGCCATCACCACCACCCACACCTGGTAGTCGGCCCCCTCTACCCTTACGGAGCACATCCTCATGCATGACGACCGCAACCTGGTCGAAGCCCGCCTCAAGCGCGTCCTCGACGAGCGCATCCGCCCTGCCGTGTACTCGGAGTCCGTGCCGCTCGAGGTCGCGGTGTGGAACGCGCCGGGCGAGCCCGTAACGGTCGCCGAAGGGCTGGCGGCCGAACCGTCCCCGATCGCGGTCGGCGCCCCGTGGGGCGCGCCATGGGGAACCAGCTGGTTCCGTGTCACCGGGACCGTCCCGGCGGAGTGGGCCGGGAGGACCGTCGAGGCGGTCCTCGACCTCGGCTTCGACGAGAACATGCCCGGCTTCCAGTGCGAAGGCCTCGTCCACCGCCCCGACGGCTCCCCGGTGAAGGGCCTCAACCCGCGCAACCAGTGGGTGCGCATCGGGGCGCCCGTCGCGGGCGGCGAAGAGGTGCGGCTGCACATCGAGGCCGCGTCCAACCCGGTCATCCTCGACTACCACCCCTTCCTGCCGACGCAGCTGGGCGACAAGGAGACCGCGGGCACCGACCCGCAGTACAAGCTCACCCGCATGGACCTCGCCGTGTTCGAGGAGACCGTGTGGCAGCTGGTCATGGACCTCGAAGTGCTCGGCGAGCTGATGCAGGAGCTGCCGGTCGACTCCGCCCGCCGCTGGGAGATCCTGCGCGCCGTCGACCGGGCGCTGGATGCCGTCGACCTGCAGGACGTCAAGGGAACGGCCGCCGCCGCACGGACCTGTCTGGAAGAGGTGCTGGCCACCCCGGCCCAGCCTTCGGCGCACCGCATCAGCGCCGTCGGTCACGCGCACATCGACTCCGCGTGGCTGTGGCCGCTGCGGGAGACGGTGCGCAAGGTCGCCCGTACGACCTCGAACATGACGGCGCTGCTGGAGGACGAGCCCGACTTCGTCTTCGCGATGTCGCAGGCGCAGCAGTGGGCCTGGATCAAGGACCACCGGCCCGAGGTGTGGGCGAAGGTGAAGAAGGCCGTCGCCGACGGACGGTTCGTACCGGCGGGCGGCATGTGGGTCGAGTCGGACACGAACATGCCGGGTTCGGAGGCGATGGCCCGTCAGTTCGTCCACGGCAAACGGTTCTTCCTGGAGGAGTTCGGCGTCGAGAACGACGAGGCGTGGCTGCCGGACACCTTCGGGTTCGCGGCCGGCCTGCCGCAGATCATCAAGGCGGCGGGCTCCAAGTGGCTGCTCACCCAGAAGATCTCGTGGTCGCAGACGAACAAGTTCCCGCACCACACCTTCCAGTGGGAGGGCATCGACGGGACGCGGATCTTCACCCACTTCCCGCCCGTCGACACCTACAACTGCTCCATGAAGGGCAGCGAGATCGCGCACGCCGCGCGGAACTTCAAGGACAAGGGTGTCGCCCGGCATTCGCTCGCGCCCACCGGCTGGGGCGACGGAGGCGGCGGCACGACCCGCGAGATGGTCGCCAAGGCCGCCCGGATGCGGGACCTGGAGGGCTCGGCGACCGTCGTCTGGGAGACCCCGGCGGACTTCTTCACCAAGGCGGAGGCCGAATACCCGAATCCGCCGGTGTGGGTCGGCGAGCTCTACCTGGAGCTGCACCGCGCCACCCTCACCAGCCAGGCGAAGACCAAGCAGGGCAACCGGCGCTCCGAGCATCTGCTGCGTGAGGCCGAGCTGTGGGCGGCGACGGCCGCGGTACGGGCCGGATTCCCCTACCCGTACGAGCAGCTGGACCGGATCTGGAAGACGGTGCTGCTGCACCAGTTCCACGACATCCTGCCCGGCTCGTCCATCGCCTGGGTGCACCGCGAGGCCGAGAAGACCTACGCGGCCGTGGCCGAGGAGCTGAACGGCATCGTCGACGCCGCCCAGCGGGCCCTCGCCGGCGACGGCACGGCCGAGCTGGTCTTCAACTCGGCGCCGCACACCCGGCACGGGATCGCGGCCGGCGGTGCCGCGCAGGTGGTCCCCACCGGCGCGTCGTATCTGCGCCCGCGTGAAGGCGGCGGGTACACCCTCGACAACGGTCTGCTCCGGGTGGAGATCGACGAGCGCGGTCTGGTCGTCTCC
>NZ_JBSGZO010000431.1:0-7292 GCF_053611045.1 Streptomyces sp. NPDC054841
GTCCATGAGTGAGGGGCCCGTTCCGGTGCGGAACGGGCCCCTCACGGGTGAGCGGGGAGGCAGCTCACGCATGTGGCCGGTTCGCTTCTCCGCCCACTCGGCGAAGCCGCGGGCATCGTCGCCACCTGCGGCCCGGCAGCCTCGCGTGCGTCGCTCACGCATGTGGCCGGTTCGCTTCTCCGCCCACTCGGCGAAGCCGCGGGCATCGTCCCGCTCGGCGAAGCCGCGGGCATCGTCGCCACCCGCGGCCCGGCAGCCTCGCGTGTGCGTCGCTCACATCATGTCTTCGATGTCCGCGGCGATGGGGTCGGCGTCGGTGCCGATGACGACCTGGATCGCGGTGCCCATCTTGACGACGCCGTGGGCGCCGGCGGCCTTCAGCGCGGCTTCGTCGACCTTGCTCGGGTCCACGACCTCGGTGCGGAGGCGGGTGATGCAGCCCTCGACCTCTTCGATGTTGTCGATACCGCCGAGCCCGGCGACGATCTTCTCAGCCTTGCTGGCCATGCGTTTCTCCCTAAGTCTTCTGGGCCGGGGTCCGGGGCCCGCGGCGTCAGCCGCTGATGTCACTGCTCCGGAAGGTGCAGCCGGCCGGGGCCGGGGCGGGGCCGCTGGTCCGTTTTGTCACGGTAACTCACGGTTGGCCCAACTTCGCGGGCGAGTAGCAGCCTCGTATCGAATGATGACGATCACCGGCACCCTGCCCGCGGTCGGGCCCGGGGAGCCTACCGCAACTGGTCTACACCAGTGTGCAACGACCGCCAGGAGAGGCTTGTTCCGGGAGGACACCGATGAGTGCCGAGAGCGCGGCCGCGCCCGCACCACCGGAGCGGAAGTGGCGGAGCGGGGTCCTCCCGGGGCTCCAGCGAATCGGCCGGAGCCTCCAGCTGCCGGTGGCGGTCCTCCCGGCGGCCGGGCTGCTGGTCGGCCTCGGCCGCCTCTTCGAGGCGTATCTGCACGGAGCGTTCTGGGACAAGACGTCGGACGTCCTCCTCAAAGCCGGCCTGGGCATCCTCGACCCCACTCTCGGGATCCCGTTGCTCTTCTGCATCGGCATCGCCATCGGTTTCGCGAAGAAGGCCGACGGCTCGACCGCGCTCGCCGCCATGGCCGGCTTCCTCGTCTACCACAACGTACTCGAGGCCTTTCCGGTCGCAGGCTCGGTGACCGAGAAGACCCCGGACGGCATTCCGCAGAACCCCGGAGTTTTCGGCGGCATTCTGATCGGCCTGCTGACGGCCACGATCTGGCAGCGTTACCACCGCACGAAGCTCGTCGACTGGCTCGGCTTCTTCAACGGCCGCCGACTCGTCCCGATCATCATGGCGTTCCTGTGCTGCGCCCTGGGCGTGATGTTCGGACTGATGTGGGAGCCGGTCGGCGCCGCGCTGAACTGGTTCTCCAAGCAGCTGATCGACCTCGGCGCCTGGGGAGCGGGCATCTTCGGCGTCGCGAACCGGCTGCTGATCCCCATCGGCATGCACCAGTTCCTGAACGTCTTCTTCTGGTTCCAGGTGGGCGAGTTCACCACGCCGGAGGGCACGACCGTCCAGGGCGACCTCACCCGCTTCTTCGCCGAGGACCCCTCCGCGGGCCAGTTCATGTCCGGCTTCTTCCCGATCTTCATGTTCGGCCTGCCGGCCGCCGCGCTCGCCATCACGCACTGCGCCCGGCCCGAGCACCGCAAGCGGGTGGGGGGCCTGATGTTCTCGGTCGCCCTGACCTCCTTCGTCACCGGCGTGACCGAGCCGCTGGAGTTCTCCTTCATGTTCGTGGCGCCGCTGCTGTACGGGATCCACGCCCTGCTCACGGGCGCCTCGATGGCGATCACCTGGGCACTCGGCGTCCACGCGGGCTTCAGTTTCTCGGCCGGGTTCATCGACTACATCGTGTACTGGCACCTGGACACGAAGCCATGGCTGATCATTCCGATCGGCGCCTGCTTCGCGGTCGTCTATTACGTGATCTTCCGGATCGCCATCACGGCGTTCAACATCCCGACGCCCGGGCGGGAACCGGAGGAGATCCAGGAACAGCTGGAGAAGGACGCCACCAAGGCATAGGGCCTTTGTCGGCATTGACCGGTTATGGTCAATGCCACAGAAATCACAGGTTCCTTATCCCACCCTCACCGTGCTACAACAGGTCTACACCTCTGACTGGTGTAGACCACGCGGTTCAGACCACCGCGTTCCCCCTGAGACGCTGCCGTCCCCCTCTGCCCCTGGTCCCGGGCGGCGCCTTGCCCACTGGAGGAAGTTGTGTCCACGGCTAGCGCCGCCCCCGCGGCGGAGAAGAAGAAGGGCGCCGGCGCGATGGCTGTCATGCAGCGCATCGGCCGCAGCCTCATGCTGCCGGTCGCGGTGCTGCCGGCGGCCGCGCTGCTCGTGCGTTTCGGCCAGCCCGACATGCTCGCGAGGGAGTCGTTCCCCTCCTTCGTCACCAAGATAGCCGGGTACATGGCGGCCGGCGGCGACGCCATCCTCGCCAACATGGCGCTGCTGTTCGCCGTCGGTATCGCCATCGGTTTCGCCAAGAAGTCGGACGGCTCGACGGCGCTGGCGGCGGTGACCGGCTACCTGGTCTTCAAGAACGTGCTGGCCACGTTCACGGACCCGAACCTGGACAAGGTCGCCAAGGTCGTCGACGGCAAGATCGTCATGACCGAGGCCCCGGTCGACGCCAAGGTCCTCGGCGGCGTGGTGATGGGCATCGTCGTCGCCCTGCTGTACCAGAAGTTCTACCGGACCAAGCTGCCGGACTGGGCGGGCTTCTTCGGCGGTCGCCGCCTCGTCCCGATCCTCTCCGCCTTCGCGGGCCTGGTCATCGGAATCGTCTTCGGCCTGATCTGGCCGGTCCTCGGCACGGGTCTGCACAACGTCGGCGAGTGGCTGGTCGGCTCCGGCGCGGCCGGCGCGGGCATCTTCGGTGTCGCCAACCGTGCGCTGATCCCGATCGGCATGCACCACCTGCTGAACTCGTTCCCGTGGTTCCAGGCCGGCACGTACGAGGGCAAGAGCGGCGACATCGGGCGCTTCCTCGCCGGTGACCCGACCGCCGGACAGTTCATGACCGGCTTCTTCCCGATCATGATGTTCGCCCTCCCGGCGGCCTGCCTGGCGATCGTGCACTGCGCCCGCCCCGAGCGCCGCAAGGTCATCGGCGGCATGATGTTCTCCCTCGCGCTGACCTCGTTCGTCACCGGTGTGACCGAGCCGATCGAGTTCACGTTCATGTTCATCGCCCCGGTGCTGTACGCGGTCCACGCGGTGCTGACCGGTGTCTCGATGGCGCTGACCTGGGCGCTCGGCATGCGGGACGGCTTCGGCTTCTCGGCCGGCGCGGTGGACTTCTTCCTGAACCTGGGTATCGCGTCCAACCCGTGGGGCCTGGCTCTGGTGGGCCTGTGCTTCGCGGCGGTCTACTACGTGGTCTTCCGCTTCGCGATCACCAAGTTCAACCTCCCGACGCCGGGCCGCGAGTCCGACGAGGAGCTGGCGGAGCTGCAGAAGGCCGAGGCCAAGTAGGAGGCCAAGTAGGCGGTCCTCGCCAGCACGCACGCAGAAGCCCCGCTTTCCGTACCGGAAGGCGGGGCTTTCCGCATATCTCGGCCTTGCTCAGCCCACTACGCGGCCTTGCTCCGCACTCCTCGGTTTTGCTCCGCTCACTCCTCGGCCGGCACGCACAGCACCGGGACCGTCGACAGGTGCAGCAGCTTGTGCGGGGTCGAGCCGAGCAGGGCGCCCCGCATCGGGCTCTCGCCGTAGCTGCCGACGATGATCACCCGTGCGTCATGGCGGCCGGCGGCTTCGAGGAGCGCCTCCGCCGGTTTCTTGTCGATGATCTCGACGGCCGACGGTACGCCCGCGTCGTCGGCGGCCTCGACCGCGTGCGCGAGCGCGATACGGCCGGTCTGCCGGATGGCCTCGTAGTGGGTCCGGTACTCCTCCCCCAGCGCACCCGGGGCCGCGGCTCCGAAGACCAGCACGAGCGGTTCGCCGAACGCCGCCGAAACCTCCAGTGCGACCCGCAGCGCACGCACCGAGCCGGGCGACTCGTCGTACCCCAGGACGACCGACATCTCAGGGCTCCTTGGTGCCGCGCGCGATCTCGGGATCGGCCACCCCGGGGCGCTCGCTCCAGAACCTCGCCGCCGTGAGGCGTCGCGCAGCCATGATCAGCAGCCCCACGATCAGGATGAAGATGCCGATGACGAGCGGCGGGCCGAAGCCGAACCACGAGACACCGCTGTAGGAGTTCTCGGGGTCGGACATGTCGATGACGGACTCCACGAGCAGCCATGCCAGCAGCCCGGCGCCGATCAGCGGGCCCACACCGATGAGGAAGAAGTTGCGGACGCTCTCGGTCAGATGGCGCCGGTAGTACACGGCGCAGGCGACTCCGGTCAGCGCGTAGTAGAACGCGATCAGCAGCGACAGTGCCGTCAGCGAGTCGAAGAGGGCGTTCTCGCTGATCTGGCTGACGAGGAGGTACCAGGCGATGGCGACGACGGCGACGGCCCACGTGCTCACGTACGGCGTACGGAAGCGCGGGTGGATCCGGGCGAAGACGGACGGCAGCGCACCCCGGCGGGCCATCGACAGTCCCGTGCGCGACGACGGGATGATCGTCGTCTGCGTCGAGGCCAGCGCGGACGTCGAGACCGCGAGCAGCACCAGCCAGTCCCAGCCGCCCATGACCTGACCTGCGAGCAGGGCGAAGATGAACTCCTCCTTGCCGGCGTTCTCGGCGAGGAAGGCCGGTCCGGCGAACGCCACGACCGCGATACCGACCGACAGGTACGTCACCAGCAGCACGATCGTCGACCAGATACCGGCCCGTCCGGGGGCGCTGGCCGAGTTCCTGACCTCTTCGGTGAGGTTGACCGCCGACTCCCAGCCCCAGTACATGAACACGCCCAGCAGCAGGCCTCCGGTCAGCGCGGCGCCGCCGGCCCCGAACGGGTTCAGCCACTCGATCTCCGGTTGGACGGGGCCGAGTGGGCTCGTACCGGCGTAGACGCGGTAGATCGCGACGACGGCGAAGGCGAGCAGCGAGACGACCTGGGCCAGGATGAGCACGTTCTGCACATGGGCCGACGCCTCGGTGCCGATGACGCAGATGGTCGTCATCACGAGGATGACGACCACTGTCAGCAGCTGGCGTACGAAGTCGTTCGCGGCCCAGCTGTCGAGGCCGACGGTGAGCAGCCCGAAGCCGACGGCGACGTCGGCGAGCGAGCCGACCACCAGCACGCCGGTCATCATGATCGCCCAGCCGCCGATCCACCCCGCCCAGGGGCCCATGGCCCGGGTGACCCACGAGAACGTCGTGCCGCAGTCCTGGTCGACCCTGTTGAGGTAGAAGAACGCCGACGCGATCAGCAGCATCGGCACGAAGGACGCGAGCACCACGCCGGGGGCGTAGATGCCCACCAGAGCCACGACCGCGCCGATGACCGCGGCCAGCGAATACGCGGGCGAGGTGGAGTTGATGCCGATGACCAGCGCGTCGAGGAACCCGATCGCGTTGTGCTTCAGCTCCCCCGGCCCCTCCTTGTGGTGCGAGCTGGGCGGGGGCGGGCGGGTGTCCATGACGTCATCGGCCATGTGTCCTCGCAGATCAGGGCGATGTGTCGCTTCTATGTAATTTTAGCGAGGCGGGACGAAGGGGGCCTGCGGTACTGCGGCACTTCGGTACTGCGCTACCGAGCTACCGAGCTACTGCGCTACTGCGCTACTGCGCTACGAGAACTACCTAGATCTCGTAGACCGCGCCCGCGACCGCCAGCTCGGCGGGCCCGTCGTACACCTCGCGGGCGTCCGCCAGGTTCCGCTCGGCGTCCGTCCACGGCGGGATGTGGGTGAGCACGAGACGCCGCGCCCCGGCACGGGCGGCGTGGGCTCCGGCCTCCCGGCCGTTGAGGTGGAGGTCCGGGATGTCTTCCTTGCCGTGCGTGAAGGCCGCCTCGCAGAGGAAGAGGTCGGTGCTGTCGGCGAGCTCGACGAGGGGGTCGCAGACACCCGTGTCGCCGGAGTACGTGAGCGAGCGGCCGCCGTGCTCGACGCGGATGGCGAAGGTGTCCACGGGGTGCGCGACCTTCTCCGTACGGACCGAGAACGGGCCGATCTCGAAGGAGCCCGGCTTGAGCGTGTGGAAGTCGAAGACCTCACTCATCGACTTGTCCGAGGGGGTGTCCGCGTAGGCGGTGGTGAGGCGCTGCTCCGCGCCCTCGGGCGCGTACACCGGGATGGCGTCGCAGCGGCCGCCGTCGTGGCGGTAGTAGCGGGCCACGAAGTATCCGCACATGTCGATGCAGTGGTCCGCATGCAGATGACTGAGAAAGATGGCGTCGAGGTCGTAGAGACCGATGTGGCGCTGCAGCTCGCCGAGGGCTCCGTTGCCCATGTCGAGGAGCAGCCGGAAGCCGTCGGCCTCTACGAGATAGCTCGAACAGGCCGATTCCGCGGACGGGAACGACCCCGAGCAGCCGACGACGGTGAGCTTCATGGAGCTTGAACCTCCGTGGACGGTCGTTCGTGAACGGGGAACGGGGCGGACTGAGGGGCGAGCGCGGGGGAGGTTGTGCGGTTTGTTGAGCGTAAGGCGCGAAGGGGTCGGCCGCTCCTTCGCGGCGGCCCGTTGTGGGGGAACTCACCTGCCCTGTCACCGGATAGGACGAGGTGCGCGGGCGTGTGTGCGGCGCGCACGGCACGGGGTGCGCGCCGGTACCGTCTGAGGTATGGATACGTCCTGGTGGCTGGCGCTCGGCGCGGTGGTGGTGATCGCGCTGGTGGCTGCGGTGGTGCGGGTACGGCCCGGGGGGCGGGTGCGCCCGCCCGGCAGGCCGCGCGGGCGCGTGGCAGGTCCCCCGGCGCCGGCCGGCCCGAAGCGGCGTCCGCAGCCGGGCGAGATCTGGTGGGCGCATGTTCCGTACGAGGACGGACCCGGCTCCAAGGACCGGCCGTGTCTGGTCCTGCGGGTCCACGGCGGCGCGGCCCGCGTCGCCAAGATCACCAGCAAGTACCACGACGCGCGCCCCGGCGTGATCCCGCTCCCGCCGGGTGCGGTGGGCGACGCGCACGGCCGCCCGAGCTTCCTGGAGACGGATGAGCTGCGGGAGGTGCGGGTCCGCGACTTCCGCCGCCGTGTGGGGGTGGTGGACCCGCTGCTGTGGGACCAGGTGCGGCACCTGTCGCCGTAACCGGTGGGGTATCGCCGTAACCGGTGGGGCAGCCCCTGAGACCCGTACGCCCTTCGGACGCGTCCTCGATCGCCGGACGGGCCGGCAG
>NZ_JBSGZO010000432.1:0-7276 GCF_053611045.1 Streptomyces sp. NPDC054841
TTTCAGCGCCGATGGTACTGCAGGGGGGACCCTGTGGGAGAGTAGGACGCCGCCGAACAATTTTTAGCCTCAACCCCCGGACCATGTCCGGGGGTTGAGGCATTTTTGCGTTGTGCACCAGTACGGTCCGGCTGAGTTCCACCTGAGTTCCCGCTGGGTTCCTGCCGGGGGATGACGGCTGAAGTCCGTTATCTACGCTGGATGCATGCGCTACGACCTCGTCATCTTCGACAACGACGGTGTGCTCGTCGACAGTGAGCCGATCTCCAACACCGTCCTGGCCGCGTATCTCACCGAACTCGGGCACCCGACGTCATACGAGGACTCCCTGCGCGACTACATGGGCGCCGCTGTGCACCGGGTGCACGACACGGTGCTGGAGAGGACCGGGCAGCGGCTGCCGGAGGACTTCGACGAGATCCTGCACGGCCGAGTCTTCGCCGCCTTCGAGCGGGAGTTGCAGCCGGTCAAGGGGGTGAGCGAGGTGCTCGGGATGCTTGTCGCGGAAGGGGTGCCGTACTGCGTGGCGTCGTCGGGGAGTCATGAGCGGATCCGGGTCGGGCACCGGAAGACCGGACTGGGTGCGTGGTTCCGGGGCGAGAACGTCTTCAGCGCGCAGGATGTGGGCCGGGGGAAGCCGGCGCCGGATCTGTTTCTGTACGCCGCCGAGCGGATGGGGGTCGCGCCCGAGCGGTGCGTCGTCGTGGAGGACAGCCCGCTCGGGGTCGCGGCGGCCCACGCGGCAGGGATGGATGTGTACGGGTTCACGGCGATGACGGCGGCCGCGAACCTCGCCGGTGCCAAGGCGCACTTCGCGGACATGACCGAGCTGCCGGGATTGCTCGTGTGATCCATCTACCCATGGGTAGATGAGCGGCTTACGCTGTGCGGCCATGACAGACGCGCGGTTGCGGCACGGACGGGGCTCGTTGGCGCTGAGCTTCTTCGTCCAGGGGGTGACCTTTGCGCTCCTCGTGACGCGCATACCTGCGATTCAGGACCGGTACGGGATATCCGACGGGCTGCTGCCGCTGTTTCTGGCGGCCGTGCCGATCCTGGCCGGGGTCGGCAGCGTAGTGACCGAGAAGCTTGTGGCGCGCGTGCGGCCGGGAGCCGTGCTGAGGTGGTCGCAGCCGGTTGTGCTGCTTTCGCTTCTGAGCGTGGGGGCGGGCAGCGAGCTGTGGCAGGTGGCTGCGGCTCTCGGGGCGTTCGGGCTTGCGGTCGGTGCGCTGGACGCGTCCATGAACATGCTCGGGGTGAGCTTGCAGCGGGAGTACGGGCGCAGCATCATGCTCGGTTTTCACGCCACGTACAGCCTCGGTGGGATCGTGGGCGCGTCGCTCGCATGGGTGGGGGCGCACTGGGATCTGCCGCTCGTGGTGTCGTATCTGCCGGTGGTGGCCGTGCTGTTGCCGGCGGCGCTGGTCGGGAGCCGGTGGTACGTGGACGCGGAGGACCGGCCGGGCCGCCAGGAGGAGGGCGCTGCGAGCGGGGCGCCGGTTGCCTTCAAGATGCTGCTGCCGCTGTGTCTGGTGATGACGTTCGCGTACATCGGGGATTCGACGGTCTCCAATTGGAGCGCGAAGTATCTCCAGGACGTACTGGGGGGCTCGGAGGAGCTGGCGACGGTCCCGTACAACGCGTACATGGTGACGACGCTGCTGGGGCGGGCAGTGGGGGATCTCGGCGTGCGGCGCTTCGGGGCTGTGGCGGTCGTGCGGTTCGGTACGGTGCTGGCCGCTGGTGGGTTCACGGTGGTCGCGGTGGCGCCCGGGGCGTGGGTGGGGCTTGCCGGGTTCACTCTGCTGGGGCTCGGGCTGTGTGTGATCGTGCCGCAGACGTTCGCGGCGGCGGGGAGGCTCGCTGGTGAAAGTCGCAGCCCGGGGGCGAGCGACGTGGCCGTCGCCCGTCTGAATGTTTTCAATTATGTGGGGTTCTTGATCGGGTCGCCGCTGGTCGGTGCGCTCGGAGATGCGTGGAACTACCGGGGCGCGATGCTCGTTCCGATGGTGTTGGTCCTTGTGACGTTGTTGTATGCCCGGTCGTTCATGGCGGAGTCCGACCGATACGGTGGCGAGCATGAGCGGCCGCGCACTGTTGATGTGGGACGAAGCGGTAACGAAGTATGACTTCGGAGCCGGCCATCCGATGGATCCGGTACGGCTCGCGCTGACCATGGGGTTGGTGCGGGCGTACGGGCTGGACCGTGTGGTGGATGTGGTGGCCGCGAAGCCGGCCGGGGAGTCGACGCTGCGGCTGGTCCACCGAGAGGACTATGTGGCGGCCGTGCGGGCGGCCTCCGAGGATCCGCGGACGGCGGACCAGTCGTACGGTCTGGGGACGATGGACGACCCGGCGTTCGCCGGCATGCATGAGGTGTCCGCACTGATCGCGGGACAGTCGGTGGGGGCGGCGGAGGCGGTCTGGCGTGGGGAAGCCGCGCATGCGGTGAACTTCGCGGGTGGGCTGCATCACGCGATGCCGGGGGCGGCGTCGGGGTTCTGTATCTACAACGACGCGTCGCTGGCGATCGCCCGGCTGCTGGAGCTGGGAGCCGAGCGGGTCGCGTACCTGGATGTGGACGTACATCACGGGGACGGGGTCCAGTCGGCGTTCTGGGACGACCCGAGGGTGCTGACGATTTCGCTGCACGAGCATCCGCGCATGCTGTTTCCGGGGACGGGGTGGCCTGAGGAGACAGGCGGGTCCGGGGCGGCCGAGGGCAGCGCCGTGAATGTGGCGCTGCCGGCGGGGACGGGCGACGAGGGCTGGCTGCGGGCGTTCCATGCCGTGGTGCCGGAGCTGTTGGCGGACTTCCGGCCACAGGTGCTGGTGACGCAGCACGGGGCGGATACGCACTTCGAGGATCCGCTGGCGCACCTGGCGGTGTCACTCGATGCGCAGCGGCTGGTGCAGGAGGCGTGCCACTCACTGGCGCACGAGTGCGTCGAGGGCGGGCGCTGGGTCGCCCTCGGGGGCGGCGGGTACGCGGTGGTGGATGTGGTGCCGCGGTCGTGGACGCACCTGGTGGGGATCGCCGGGCATGCGCCGGTGGATCCCGAGTCGGTGATTCCGTCGTCGTGGCGGGATGAAGTCTATGCGCGGACGAGGCAGTTGGGGCCGGGGCGGATGACGGACGGCCGTACGCCCGGGTGGCGGGCGTGGGAGGACGGGTACGACCCGGCGGACCGGCTGGACCAGGCGGTGCTGGCGACGAGGCGGGCGGTGTTTCCGCTGAGGGGACTGCTGGTCTAGGGCCTGATCCGAACGACAGGCCCTAGGGGGTGCCTTCTGGGTCGGGCCTGATCCAGAAGACAGGCCCTGGGGCGCGGGGCGGCGCGCTGACGGAGGAAGAGCGACGCGCTTCCGGAGGCGGGGAGGGTACCCGCGTTACGCCGACTGTGGGGATTTGCCGGGGTTTTTGGTGTGTGGGTCGGTGGGCTGCGGCAGCATCGGCGGTGTGTTGAGCAGGGGAGCGTTGCGGGCGCACTTGTTGGCGGCGAGGTTGGCCGGGCCGGTGGCCACGTCGAGGGAGGAGAGCCTGCGGAGCTATCGGCTGTTCGCGGCGCGGGATCCACGCGTCACGCTCGGACTCGATCCCGAATGGGTATGGGATGAGCGGGATTTGATCGCGTTAATGGCCGACAAGTGCGGGGTCTCCGGCGACCCAGGGCATGTTTCAGGGCCGGATGTGATCGATCCTGAGAAGACGTTGAGCGGGCTCGATGCGTTCGCCGAGCGGCTCGGGGTGCTGGCCGAGCGGCGGGGTGCGGTGCTGTTCGGGACCGGGCACCCGCATCGGCTGCTCGGGTTCTACGCCGAGCTGGCAGACGCTTTATCGGCGGCAGGCTGTCTCGTACTCACACCGGCGCAGGGGCGATGTGTCGACATAACGACCCGGTTCGGGGTACGCACGTACAACCTTGACTACGTACGGGGAGTCGCGCTGGTGCGGGAACCCGGCGTGCCGCTCGCCGGGCGTGAGACCGGTGCGCACACTCACTCGCCCCTCCCGGTTCGGGCCGCGATGGAGGGGGTTGCGGAGGTGGGAGGCCGCCTGCCCGAGCTGGTCGTCGGGGACCACGGCTGGGTCTGCGGGGCAGGTCAGCTGGGTTTTGAGGCCATCGGACTGGCCGACACGGACGATCCCGCGCTGTTCGTCGGCGAGGCCGAGGGGCAGGTGTCCGTCGCCGTTCCGCTTGATGACGCTGTGCGGTCCGATTACTACCGGCCGCTTACTCGCTATGTACTCAATCGAGCGTGTCTGTCACAGTAAACGGCCGATGGCTGCTCCTCTTCCCCACTCGCATCACCCGCCCCTAGTCTGGTGAGTGAGCGCACCGCGACGAAGAGTCACCGGAGGGGAAGCCGGTGTGCGTCGTGTGCGGAAGGTACAGGTGGGTCATGGCTGCTGGCGAGAGGCCTCTCAATGAGGTCAAGTTCCTGACCGTGGCGGAAGTCGCCTCGGTGATGCGCGTGTCGAAGATGACCGTGTACCGGTTGGTGCACAGTGGTCATCTGCCGGCGATTCGGGTGGGCAGGTCCTTCCGGGTCCCGGAGCAAGCGGTTCACGAGTACCTCCGCGAGTCTTTTGTGGGGGTGGAATCAGCCTGAGGCGCCCCTCGGATTACAAGCTCGGAGCTCGGGCCGGTAGGCTAGGCCGACGTAGGTCGTGTGGGCCCAGACGCCCCGCACCGAGTGAAGAGAAGTGAGCGAGGGTAGTCGTGGGCTCTGTTATCAAGAAGCGGCGCAAGCGGATGGCGAAGAAGAAGCACCGCAAGCTGCTCAAGCGCACGCGCGTTCAGCGTCGCAACAAGAAGTAAGCGGCGGCTGTCCGTGAATCCGCGGCCCTTCCACCCGAGTGGTGGAGGGGCCGCGGTGCGTTTGCGGGGCGCGCGCCGTCCCTCGAGGCATGCCGCCTGGACCGGCGGTGTCGTGCGTTGGGACCAATGAGCCGTGAAGAAAGCCCTGCGGTCATCACAGCGCAACATCAACCCGCTACGGTGACGCATAGCCAGGACCGAACGGAAGGCGCTGATCTTGGGCAAGGTCGTGCTCGTCACCGGTGTGGCCCGGCAGCTCGGGGGCCGCTTCGTACGCCGAATCCAGCGGGACCCCGAAGTGGACCGGGTGGTGGGCGTGGATGCGGTGACTCCCGAGCATCATCTCGGCGGTGCCGACTTCGTACGGGCGGACATCCGCCAGCCCGCGATAGCTCGAGTCCTTGCCGAGCATGATGTCGACACGGTCGTCCATATGGACGTCACGGGGACTCCCCTGGGCGCGGGCGGCCGCACGTCGGTCAAGGAGACCAACGTCATCGGCACCATGCAGCTGCTCGGCGCCTGCCAGAAGTCTCCGACCGTGCGGCGCCTGGTCGTCAAGTCCAGTACGAGCGTGTACGGCTCCGCGCCCCGCGACCCGGCCGTCTTCACCGAGACCACGCCGCCCAAGTCCCTCCCCAGTGGTGGCTTCGCCAAGGACGCGGTGGAGGTCGAGGGGTACGTACGCGGCTTCGCGCGCCGCAGGCCGGACGTGGCCGTGTGCGTGCTGCGCTTCGCGAACATCCTCGGGCCGCGCGCCGACTCCCCGCTCGCCGACTATTTCTCGCTGCCCGTCCTGCCGACCGTCTTCGGCTACGACCCGCGGTTGCAGTTCGTCCATGAGGACGACGTCATCGAGGTGTTGCGGACCGCCTCCCACGAGCCGCGCCGTGGAACGCTGAACAGCGGCACGTTCAATATCGCGGGCGATGGCGTGCTGCTGCTGTCGCAGTGCTCGCGGCGGCTGGGCCGCCCCACGGTGCCGGTGCTGCTGCCGGCCGTCACCTGGGTCGGGTCCGCACTGCGGACGGTCGGACTCACCGACTTCTCGCCGGAGCAGATCCGGCTGCTCACGCACGGCCGGGTGGTCAGTACCGTCCAGATGCGCGAGACGCTGGGCTTCACCCCCGCGTACACGACCGCGGAGACCTTCGCGGACTTCTCGCGCAGCCGCGGGCCGGGGCTGTTGCCGCCGGAGGCCCTGGCGAGGGCGGTCGACAAGGTCGCCGCTCTCCCGCTGGCGGGCGGCGCCAGGACCACCACTCAGAGCGCCGGATAAGGAGCGCAAGGAACGATGGCGGACGCCAAGGTCATTCCGTTCGACGACGACCGGTCACGCAACGGTACGCCGCAGCGCTCGGTGCGGCGGCGCCCCGGGGCAGGCCGGCGAAAGGCCGCCGAGGTAGCGGCTCGTGAGATCCCGGTGGGCACTGTGCCGGGGCAACTGGGCGGGGAGCGTACGGCGGCGCGGGACGCCGCCGCGGATGCCGGTACGGGCTCGGGCATGGCGTCCGACGGGTCGCCGCGCGTGCCGGAGACGGGCGGTGGCTGGGACCGGCGTATCGCGGGCGGGCTGGCCTTTCTGCGGCGCCGGGTCACCGGTGACTACGAGGTCGACGAGTTCGGCTACGACAAGGAGCTCACCGACCAGGTGCTCATGTCGCTGCTGCGGCCGCTGTACGAGAAGTACTTCCGGGTCGAGGTGAAGGGCATCGAGAACATCCCGTCGGAGGGCGGGGCGCTCGTCGTGGCCAACCACTCCGGGACGCTGCCGCTGGACGGGCTGATGATGCAGGTCGCCGTCCACGACAATCACCCGGCCGGCCGCCATCTGCGGCTGCTCGCCGCGGATCTGGTCTTCGTGCTGCCGGTGATAAACGAGCTGGCGCGGAAGGCCGGGCACACGCTGGCGTGCGCGGAGGACGCGGAGCGGCTGCTGCAGCAGGGCGAGGTCGTCGGCGTCATGCCGGAGGGCTTCAAGGGCATCGGCAAGCCCTTCAGCGAGCGGTACAAGCTGCAGCGCTTCGGGCGTGGCGGCTTCGTCTCGACGGCGCTGCGGGCGGGGACGCCGATCGTGCCCTGCTCGATCGTCGGGGCGGAGGAGATCTACCCGATGGTCGGTAACGCGAAAACGCTGGCGCGGCTGCTGGGGTTCCCGTACTTCCCGCTCACGCCGACGTTCCCCTGGCTGGGGCCGCTGGGGGCGGTGCCGCTGCCGACGAAGTGGACGATCCAGTTCGGGGAGCCGATCCCGACGGACGGCTATCCGCCGGAGGCGGCGGAGGATCCGATGCTGATGTTCAACCTGACGGACCAGGTGCGGGAGCAGATCCAGCACACCCTGTACAAGCTGCTGGTGCAGCGGCGGTCGGTGTTCTTCTGAGGGGCCTGTTCGGCCTTCTGGCGTCATGACGTCATGAGGGAGGGGCGGGAGACCGGGTGTCTCCCGCCCC
>NZ_JBSGZO010000433.1:0-7197 GCF_053611045.1 Streptomyces sp. NPDC054841
GGGGCGGTTCTAGTCTTGTCCGGACAACAAGCGCGAATCAGGACGCTCCAGGAGTACACAGATGGATCACAGCGGGCACGGCGAGCACGGTATGCCGATGGATCTGGCGCCGTTCACGCTGGGGCGGGGCCTGGAGCTCTCCGCGGACCCGTTCTTCCTGGTCGGCTGTCTCGTGGCGCTCGGGCTCTACGGGTGGGGCGTGGTCCGGCTGCGGCGACGCGGCGACGCGTGGCCGGTGGGCCGGACGGTCTTCTTCGCGATCGGTGTACTGACCATCGCTCTGGTGATGTGCACCCGGCTGAACGACTACGGAATGGTCATGTTCAGCGTGCACATGGTGCAGCACATGGTCATCAGCATGCTCTCTCCGATCCTGCTGCTGCTCGGCGCACCGGTGACGCTGGCGCTGCGCGCGCTTCCGCCGGCCGGTCGCGGCCGCAAGGGCCCGCGCGAGCTGCTGCTCGCGCTGCTGCACAGCCGCTACATGAAGATCATCACCCACCCCGCGTTCACGATCCCGATGTTCATCGCGAGCCTTTATGCGCTGTACTTCACCCCGCTCTTCGACTTCCTGATGGAGTCCAAGGCCGGGCACATCGGGATGATGGTGCACTTCCTCGCCGTCGGCCTGATCTTCTTCTGGCCGATCATGGGTGTGGACCCGGGTCCGCACCGCCCCGGCTATGTGATGCGGATGCTGGAGCTCTTCTCGGGCATGCCGTTCCACGCGTTCTTCGGCATCGCACTGATGATGGCGTCCGAGCCGATGGTGAAGGCGTACGCGGACCCCCCGGCGTCACTGGGGATCAGTGCGCTCTCCGACCAGAACGCGGCGGGCGGAATCGCCTGGGCGTTCAGCGAGATCCCGTCCGTCCTGGTCCTGATCGCTCTGGTGTTCCAGTGGTACCGCTCGGAGCAGCGCCAGGCCGTCCGCAAGGACCGCGCCGCGGACCGGGACGGCGACAAGGAGCTGGAGGCGTACAACGCGTACCTCGCCTCGCTCCAGGCCCGCGGGCGGTAGGGCCTGTCCGGTGGATCAGGCCCTGGGCCCCGGCGCGCGGGAGTAGCGCGCTCCCGCACTAAGGGGTCACGATGGCTCCACGGCCCCTGGCCATGGTTCCTTCGCCGCGGCCCGGCCGGGAGGAGGGTGCGCATGTCCGGTTCCACGAAGACGATGGGTGTGCTCACTGTCGGGAGCCTGGTGGTCGTGACGGCCTACACGGTGGCACTCGGCAGCAACGGCTGGCTGTGGTTCGGCTGGATCGTGCTCGGTCTGGTGACCATCGGGATGGCGGCGTCCAAGCCCACGTGAGTGTGGGATCCACGCGCGCAAGGGCTCGGGAATTCGGCGCGATCGGCCCCGGCGTCCGCCACTCGGCGTCTACCTCTGATCTCGCCCAGTGCTCCGCCCTTCAGGGTGGAGGGTGAAGGGCGTCCTTGTCCCGGAGGCGCGAAGCGCCGGAGCTCGCTGCGTCTCTGGGTCGGTCACGTTCAAACCGGCCGCTGCTGGTTCTCGATGTACTGGCGTACGACGGTCAGCGGTGCCCCGCCGCAGGAGCCTGCGAAGTAGGAGCCGGACCAGAAGTGTCCGCCCCACAGGTAGTGGCGTACGTGTGCGTCGTACTCCTTGCGCAGGTAGCGGGAGGAGACGCCCTTGAGGGAGTTGATCAGCTTGGAGAGCTGGACTTTGGGCGGGTAGTGCACGAGCAGGTGCACGTGGTCCTCCTCGCCGTTGAACTGCTTCAGTTCGGCCTCGAAGTCGGCGCAGACCTCCCGCATGATCTCTTCGCACCGGGTCAGCATGGCGTCGGTGAAGGCTCGGCGACGGTACTTGGTGACGAATACCAAGTGGACGTGAAGGTTGTAGACGACGTGGCGTCCTCTGCGTACGTCAGGGTTTGGATTCCACCGTGGTGACATAAGCCAAATGATAGAGTGCTCGCGTGAGCGGTGAACTCGCGTGGGAGAAGCGGAAGTTCGGGCACCGTGCCCGGCTAGCGCTGACGCCCGCGCAGATCCGGCTCATGGATGAGCAGGCGCATGCGGCGCGCACCCTGTGGAACCTGCTGCACGACTGGTGGACGATGCTCCCGAAGGAGAAGCGTTCTCTGGTTGCAGCCGACGCGGCGATCCGCCAGGCCCGCACGGAGATCGAATGGCTGGCCGTGCTTCCCGCTCAGGCCGCGCAGGCGGTGCTGAAGACGTACTTCCAGGCGTGGAAGAACTGCTGGGACGGGCGTGCGGACGCTCCGAACTTCAAGGCCCGCTTCCGCACCGTGATGTCCGTGGACATCCCGCAGGGCCGGGACTTGAACATCGTCCGCGTGCACCGCCGCTGGGGCATGGTCAACGTCCCCAGGATCGGCCGCGTGAAGTTCCGCTGGACCAAGGACTTACCGGTCGGCAGGCGCGCCAACCAGGAGAACCGCATCACCGGTGCCCGGCTGGTCAAGGATGCGCTCGGCTGGCACATCGCCTTCCGCGTCCAGACCCTGGAGCCCAAGCCCGAGCCCCATCAGGGTCCGGAAGCCGGCATCGACGTCGGCGTCACCGTGCCCCTGGCCCTCTCCGACGCAAAGACCTACGACCACGGCGAGTGGTTGACGAAGAAGGAGAAGGCGAAGCTGCTCCGGCTGGAGCGGCGCGCCGCGCACCGCAAGGCCTTCCGCAAGCGCGGGGAGAAGACCTCCCGCCGCCTGCGGGCAGCCTATGACCAGATCCAGGCGCTTCATGCGAGAGCCAAGCGCAGGCACCTGGACTGGCAGCACCAGACCACCACCGACATCGCCCGCACCTATGGCGTGATCGTGGTGGAAGACCTGGCCATCACGAACATGGTCAAGAGTGCCAAGGGCACCGTGGAGAACCCGGGGAAGAACGTTGCGCAGAAGTCCGGCCTGAACCGCTCCATCAGCCAGGAGGCATGGGGCCGCACGGTCGAGCTGCTGACGTACAAGGCCGCCCGCCATGGCGGTTCCCTGCACAAGGTTCCCGCCCGCGGCACCTCCCAGCGCTGCTCAGCCTGCGGCTTCACCACGCCGGGCAGCCGCGAGTCCCAGGCTGTGTTCGTGTGCAAGAACCCGGACTGCGGATGGTCCGGCAACGCCGACCACAACGCGGCCCGGAATGTCTTGCACCTGTACCGGATGGGCCTCGCGCTCATCCCGGCTGCCGGGAGGGCAGTCGTCAGGCGCGCTGGTCGCGTCAAGCCCGCCACCGCAAGGTAGGTGGGAATCTCCCGCCTTTCAGGCGGGAGAGCACTTCAACATGTGACCTGTTACGTGGCAGCAGTTGAGGGGGATCCATGTCGCAGCTCGTGCAACTGGAGATGCCGGACGGTCAGGTCATCTGGGCCACGGCCGGCGAGGACGACGGCCCGAGCGGCCTTGGCCCGGAGGGTCACGCCGGGGGGGGCGGCTGGCGGCCCCATGCGTGCGCACGGCCCGCCGGGCTGAACGCCGTCGCGCACGCCGCCGCTCTGGAGCACACCGTTGACGCACTCATGGACAGGGTGTGCGCCGATCTCAAACGGCTCGCCGTCATCCCCTCGAAGCGGGCCGCCGGTGGATGCGACGGCCCGTCACGGCGGCATCCCGTCAGGGGCGGGGTGCGGTGAGTACCTCAGCGAGCTGCTCGGTCATCCAGTCGAGTTCGTCGGCCTCGATGACCAGGGGCGGAGCGAGGCGGATGGTGGAGCCATGGGTGTCCTTGGCGAGGATGCCCCTGGCCAGGAGCTGTTCGCAGGCTTCGCGTCCCGACATGAGCTGGGGGTCGATATCGATGCCGCTCCAGAGCCCACGGCTGCGGACGGCGAGGACGCCGTGGCCTATGAGGGCTTCGAGCCGCTTGCGGTGCTGCTCGCCGAGCCGGGCCGCCCGCGCCTGGTATTCGCCGGTCCGCAGCAGCTCGACGACGGTGTGGCCGACGGCGGCGGCCAGCGGATTGCCGCCGAATGTCGAGCCGTGGTTGCCGGGCCGGATGACGCCGAGGGTCTCGCGGCGGGCGACGACGGCGGAGAGCGGCACGATGCCGCCGCCGAGGGCCTTGCCCAGGATGTACATGTCCGGGGTGACGCCCTCGGCGTCGCAGGCGAACGTGGTGCCGGTGCGGCCGAGACCGGACTGGATCTCGTCGGCCACAAACAGGACGTTCTCCCGGCTGCACAGCTCGCGCACGGCCGGGAGGTACCCCTGCGGCGGGATCACCACGCCCGCCTCGCCCTGGATCGGTTCGAGCAGCACCGCCACGGTGTGCTCGTCGACCGCGGCCGCCAGGGCGGCGGCGTCTCCGTAGGGGACGGTGCGGAACCCGGGGGTGAACGGGCCGAAGCCCTCGCGCGCGACGGGGTCCGTCGAGAAGCTCACGATCGTGGTGGTACGCCCGTGGAAGTTGCCGTCGGCGACGATGATGTTGGCGCGGTCCGCGGGCACGCCCTTGACTTCGTAGCCCCATTTCCGGGCCACCTTGAGCGCGGTCTCCACGGCCTCAGCGCCGGTGTTCATCGGCAGGACCAGGTCCATCCCGGCGAGTTCGGCGAGATCCTGGCAGAACGGACCGAGCCGGTCGTTGTGGAATGCGCGGCTGGTCAGAGTGAGGCGTTCGAGCTGTTGCCGGGCCGCGGCCAGCAGCCGGGGGTGGCCGTGGCCGAAGTTGAGCGCCGAGTAGCCGGCCAGGCAGTCCAGATAGCGGCGTCCGCTGACGTCGGTCACCCACGCGCCCTGGCCAGAGGTGAGGACTACCGGCAGCGGGTGGTAGTTGCGGGCGGTGGCGGTCTCGGCGAGGTGGATGTGCTGCCGGGTCTCGGGGGCGAGCGGGAAGTCGCCGGTGGTGTCGGTGGCGCTCACGTGCGGGTCCTCGTTCCTGAGTACGCGGGTGCTGGATGACGAGGGGGACGGCTTTGCCGACCGTAGCTGCCACTCCGGCCCCGTTGAGGCCCATGGCGAGCGTCGGTCCCATGAGACCGACGGAGAGGGTAAGCGCTTCCCACAAGCGCAGTTTGCGTGTGCGAGAGTGATTCGACACGGGGGCTCCGAGGAGGAGACGGGGGCTACGTCCGCAGCAGCCCGAGCCCCGTCATGAAACATGCGTTCCAAGGGTCGCGTCAATAGGAGCAGATGAAACATTCATTTCATGGCGTCATTCCATGGTGCGGTCGCCCGACGCCTCCTCCGCGGCCCTCATCCGCTCCTCCGCCGCCTTTCCCAAGCGCACATGCACCGCGGCCACCAGCGTCTCCACCACCGCCACGGGCGCCACAATGCTGTCGAACGGGCTGGGAGCCTCGACCCGCACGGGCAGCACGACGTCGGCGAACTCGGCCACGGGAGACAGCCACGGATCGGTGAACAGCACGACCCGCGCGCCGTGCTCATGCGCATAGCGGGCGAGCTCCACCGTGTCGCGCTGATAGCGCCGGAAGTCGAAGACCACACACACCGCCCGCCGTCCGAGATCCACCCGGAAGCCGCCGTCCCCGCCAGGGGCCTGTATGTGCACATGCGTGCCCGGCCGCAGCAGCCGCAGATGCAGATCCAGGTACTCGGCCAGAAGCCGGGAGAACCGCCCGCCGAAGCTCACGATCCGCTTCGCCGGGTCGCAGATCAGCGCGACCGCCCGGTCGAACTCCTGCTCAGGCAGCGCGGCGAAGGTCTGGCTCAAGGCCCCCCGGCCGACCTTCTCCGCCGCCTCGACCAGGTCTGAGGTCGGAGAGCTCTCGCTGACCACCGGCATCAGGGTCAGCGGCGAGGCGCGGCGCGCCTGCACCTCGTCCCGCAGTGACTGCTGGAACTGCCGGTAGCCCTCGAAGCCGAGCCGGGCGACGAAGCGGACGACGGTCGGCGGGCTCACCCCCGCCCGTCCGGCCAGCCCGGAAGTCGACTCCAGGCCCGCCGCGGGGTAGTGCGCCATCAGTGCCCGGGCGATCTTGCGCTCCGCGGGCGACAGGGAACCCTGGACCCGCCGCAGACGCTCGGCCACCGTCATCCCCAACCCCTTGCCCGCGCCCGCGTCTGCGCCCGCCTCTGCGCCCGCGTCTGCGCCCGCGGCCGACGGCTCAGTGCGATCTCCCGGTCGACCATCCATCCGGCTGCCTCTCCACTTGGGGATCACATGACACCACACCGTGCTGGGGCACCCTCACCGGCGGAGTGTGGCGGCACAACCAGGACGCGCGCCTCGCCCGCTCAGTCCAGCAGTTCGTACGCAGGCAGCGTCAGGAACTCCGCGTACTCCGCGTCCAGTGCGACCTTCAGCAGCAGGTCATGGGCCTGCTGCCACCTGCCTGAGGTGAAGGCGCAAAGCTGAGTGATCTTTGTACCGCCGGCATTGTTACGTGCCGTCACACCTGGACATACACTGGCCCTCCCGGACCGCCCGCCGGTTCGCCGCACGGAACCCACCCCGGAGCCGACAGCCGCAGTTGGGAGCGAACCCGTGTTCTACTACGTGCTCAAATACCTCATTCTGGGCCCGCTGCTGCGGTTGCTGTTCCGGCCCAGGATCGAGGGACTCGAGCACATTCCCGCGGACGGCGCGGCGATCGTGGCGGGCAATCACCTGTCGTTCTCCGACCACTTCCTGATGCCCGCCATCATCAAGCGGCGGATCACCTTTCTCGCCAAGGCGGAGTACTTCACGGGTCCCGGGCTCAAGGGCCGGCTGACCGCCGCGTTCTTCCGCAGCGCGGGGCAGATCCCGGTGGACCGGTCGGGCAAGGACGCCGGGCAGGCCGCGATCCGCGAGGGGCTCGGGGTGCTGAGGAAGGGCGAGTTGCTGGGCATCTACCCCGAGGGCACGCGCTCGCACGACGGACGGCTGTACAAGGGCAAGGTCGGGGTCGCGGTGATGGCACTCACCGCCGGGGTGCCGGTCGTGCCGTGTGCGATGGTCGGGACGTTCGAGATCCAGCCGCCGGGGCAGGTCGTGCCGAAGATCAAGCGGGTGACGATCCGCTTCGGGGAGCCGCTGGACTTCTCGCGCTATGCGGGGATGGAGAGCGAGAAGGCGGTGCTGCGCGCGGTGACCGACGAGATCATGTACGAGATCCTCGCGCTGTCGGGGCAGGAGTACGTGGACGAGTACGCCGCGAAGGTGAAGGCGGCTCAGGCGGAGCAGCAGCAGTCCAGGAAGTTCCCGCGGTTGCGGCGGCGCTGACCGGTCGTCGGAGAAGGGGGCGGCCCGGACCGGGCCGCCCCCTTC
>NZ_JBSGZO010000434.1:0-7192 GCF_053611045.1 Streptomyces sp. NPDC054841
GGACCGCCGCACGCGCTGAGGTACGGGCGCCGGGGGCGGAGCCCCCCGTTACAGCCAGCCCTGGCGGCGGGCCGCGCGGACCGCCTCCATCCGGTTGCGGGTCCCGGTCTTGCCGATCGCCGCCGAGAGGTAGTTGCGCACCGTCGACTCCGACAGATGCACCTTCGCGGCGATGTCGGCGACCGTCGCCCCGTCCACCGCCGCGTTCAGCACATCCCGCTCACGCGGCGTCAGGGGGCTCGGCCCCGCGCTCAGCGCCGCCGCCGCGAGCGCGGGATCGATGACCGTCTCACCACGCAGAACGGCCCGGATCGCCTCCGCGAGCTCCTCCACGGGCCCGTCCTTGACCAGGAACCCGGCGGCCCCTGCCTCCATCGCCCGCCGCAGGTACCCGGGCCGTCCGAACGTCGTCAGAATCAGCACCCGGCAGTCGGGCACCTCGTCCCGCAACTCCGCGGCGGCGTCCAGACCACTGCGGCCGGGCAGTTCGATGTCCAGCAGCGCCACGTCGGGCCGCGCCAACTGCGCGGCCCGCACGATCTCGTCCCCGGCGGCCACCTGCGAGACCACCTCGATGTCCTCCTCCATCCCGAGCAGCAGCGCGAGCGCGCCGCGCATCATGCCCTGGTCCTCGGCGAGGAGAACCCTGACGGACTTGGCGGGGCGGTGATCCCGGGGCGTTTCATCCACCGCTCAAGGATATGGCCGAACCGCCCACCGGGCGCGGGCAACCGGCCTGGTCAACGGGGCCGCCACCGCCAGCACCGCCAGCACCGCCAGCACTGCCAGGACTGCCAGGACTGCCAGGACTGCCAGGACCGTCAGGACCGTCAGGACCGTCAGGGCCACCGGGACCGCCGGCATCCCCGGGACTGCCAGGATCACTTCCTCCACACCTTCAACCACCACCGCTGCCACACCGCACTCGGCGGCCGGCCACCCATCAGCCGCGTGAACAACGCTGCGGGTCAATACGCTCAGGGCACCGTCTCCTGCGCATCCACGGGGAGTTCCGCCGTCACCAGGAACCCGCCCCGCGGAGCCGGGCCCGCGTCCAGGGATCCGCCTGCCGCGGAGACACGCTCCCTCAGGCCCTTGAGGCCGCTGCCCGGTGGGGTCGAGCCCCTGCCGCGGCCGTCGTCCGTGATCACCAGGCGGACGCGTTCTCGCGTACCGCTCACCTCGATCTCGCAGTGTGAAGCCCCGGAGTGACGTACCGCGTTGGTGACGGACTCCCGCACCACCCAGCCCAGCAGCGCCTCGGTCTGCGGCTCCAGGGGCGGGCCCGACCGGCGGACGACCAGGTCGATGCCGGCGGTGGTCAGGGCCGAGCGGGCGCCGTCCAGCTCCGTGGCGAGGCTGCCCTCGCGGTAGCCGGTCACCGCCTCGCGGATCTCGGTCAGGGCCTGGCGGCCGACCGCCTCGATGTCGGAGACCTGGGCGAGGGCCGCGGCCAGGTCGCGCGGGGCGAGGCGGCGCGCGGCCTCGGACTTCACCACGATCACCGACAGCGTGTGGCCGAGCAGGTCGTGCAGATCGCGGGAGAAGCGCAGCCGCTCCTTCTCGACCGCGGTGCGGGCCAGCTCCTCGCGAGTGGAGCGCAGCTCCTTGACGGTCTCGGAGAGCGCGAGGATCGCGGCGGTCACCATGCCGGAGATGAAGGTCCCGTACGCGACACCGATCGCGTCCCAGCCGTCGCGCAGCCCGGCGATCAGCCCGGCCACCGCACTCAGGGCGAGCATCACCGGCCCGATGCGGCGTCCTCGCAGCACCGCCCCCGTCGCCAGGCCGAGCAGCGGGAAGAACAGCAGCCATGCCCCGCCGTAGCCGATCGCGAGGCCGCACGTGACCGCCCCGAGCGCGACCAGCACCCAGCGGGTGAGCGGCGCCTCCCGTGACTGCTTGTCGAAGGCGCGGAACACCAGCGTGATGTAGAGGGAGTTGAAGACCAGCACGCCGATGCCGCCGATCCAGGGGTTCGGGGTCTTGCCCTGGAGGAGGTTGGAGACCGCGCCCATACCCATCAGCAGCCACGGCAGCAGCGCGAAGCCGTTGGGCGGGCCCATCCCCTCGGGAAGCCGCCCCGCCTTCCTCGCGGCCTTCTCCTGCGCCCTGCACACCTTCTGGTCGGCCTTCGCCTTCTTCGCCTGCCAGTCGGCCTTCCATGCCGCCATCCGCGCGGTGTAGTGCTTGTCCGCCCAGCCCATCGCCGCCCCCGTCATGTCGTCCTCGCCGACCGACGGTACGAGACCACCGCGTACGAGCCGAACAGCAGGGCCCAGACGCCGAGCACGGCGACCGTCGTGAACCCGGGCGCGCTGCCGTCGGTCATGGCCCGGCCCAGCTCGGCGAAGCGGTTGGCCGGAGTGTAGCCGGACACGGTGCGCAGCCAGCCGGGGAACAGCTCGACCGGGAACCACAGGCCGCCGACCACCGCGAGCGCCAGATTGCAGCCGACGTTGACGACGCCCGTGGTCTGGGCGGAGAGCCGGTAGCCGTTGCCGATGCCGAGCAGGGTGAAGGGGAGCGCGCCGAGCCAGAGCGCGACGGCGACCGCGGCCCACTGCCAGGCCGCCATGCGTACGCCGTTGACCAGACCGCCCGCCGCGAGCACCGCGGCGATGGAGGGCAGGACGATCACCGAGCCGGTGAGGGCGCGGCCGGTGACCACCTGACGCGGGCTCATGGGGGTGATGCGCAGCTGCCGCAGCCAGCCGATCGACTTGTCCTCGGCGACGCCGGTCCCGGTGGACAGGGCCGCGCCGAGCGCGCCGTAGGCCGCCATGCCGACCATGGAGGCGGTCTTCCACTGGGTGTCGTCGGTGCCGAGGTTGGTGAAGAGCAGATACATGAGCACCGGCATCCCGATGCCGAACACCACGAATCCGGTGTCGCGCAGGGTACGGCGGACTTCCAGCCGCACATAGTCGGTGATCAACGGACGGTCTCCAGAGCGGTGGTGCCGGTGGGGGCAGTGGTGTCGGTGGCGTCGGCGGTGTCCGTGGCGGCAGTGGTGTCGGAGGCGGCGTCGGCGGTGGCGGCGGCGTCGGAGGCGGCGTCGGAGGTGATGGCGAGGAACGCGTCGTCGAGCGAGACGGGGGCGACTTCGAGGCCGCGTACGGCACCCAGTGCGGCGAGTGCGACGACCGTCGCGTCCGAGTCGTCCGTGCGCAGCCGGGCACGGTCCCCGTGCACCTCGACCGAGACGACGCCCGGCAGCCGGATCAGCCCCTCCGTACCCCGGCCCGCCAGATCGAAGGAGACGAGGTTCCCGCCCGCCGCCCGCTTGAGTTCGTCCCCGGTGCCGTCGGCGACGATCCGGCCGTGGTCGATGACGACGATCCGGTCGGCGTGGGCATCGGCCTCCTCCAGGTAGTGCGTGGAGAACAGCACGGTGTTGCCGCGGCGCGCGTAGGCGCGCATGGAGGCCCAGAAGGCGTGGCGGGCCTCGACGTCGAGCGCGGCGGTCGGCTCGTCGAGGACGATCAGCTCGGGCGAGCCGGCCAGTGCCACCGCGAACCGGACTCTCTGCGCCTGACCGCCGGAGAGCCTGTCGACGCGGCGGTCGGCGAGTCCGGTGAGCCCGGCCAGCTCCAGCGCCTCGTCGACGGGCAGCGGCTCCGGATACGTACGGGCGACGAACCCCACCAGCTCGCGGACGGTGACCCGGGGGACCTGGCGGCCCTCCTGGAGCATCGCGCCGACGCGCCCGGAGCGGACGGCCGCCGCGGGGGTGTCGCCGAAGAGGCGTACGGCGCCGGAGTCGGGCTCGTTGAGTCCCAGCAACAGGCTGATGGTGGTGGACTTGCCCGCGCCGTTGCGGCCGAGCAGGGCGACGGTTTCGCCGCGCCGGATGTCCAGGTCGATGCCGGCCACCGCCTGCACGGAGCCGAAGGCCTTGGCGGCCCCGGTGAAGAGGACTGCTGTCGTCGTCATGGCCACGACGCTACGGACCGGAGCGGTGGCTCCGGCAGATGCGCATGTACGGACGCGGCAGTGACAAATGTCCTGGGTGGACACCGGGTGGGTGGACACCGGGACACGGCGATCTGACGTTGCGTCAGGAGTCTTCACAAGTAGTGGGGGGTGCGTTATACATAGGGTCCAACCGGCCTAGAACGCGTTCTAGAACGGGCGCGGGGAGCGGCCGGTCCTCGTACGGCCTCGGTGCGGCCGACGGTGCGGACGGCCGCACCGAGGTCTTCCACTCCACAGCACTCCACAGTGAGCCAAGGAACCAAGGAGCAGCATCCCCATGCCCATCGATGCCGCCAAGGCGATCGCGGCCGAGCCGCGCAGTGCCGAGATCACCTGGGACCACAAGGACATCCAGCTCTACCACCTCGGCCTCGGGGCGGGCGTCCCGGCGACCGACCCCGACGAGCTGCGCTACACCCTCGAGTCCCGGCTCCATGTGCTGCCCAGCTTCGCCACCGTCGCGGGCGCCGGTATGGGCGTCGTCGGCGGGCTCTCCGCCCCCGGCATCGACGTCGACCTCGCCGCCGTGCTGCACGGCGGCCAGCGGGTCGAGGTACACCGCCCCATCCCGGTCAAGGGCCGGGCCGTCAGCACCTCGCGGGTCGCCGCCGTGTACGACAAGGGCAAGGCGGCGATCCTCGTACTGCGCTCGGAGGCGGCCGACGACGACGGGCCGCTGTGGACCAGCGACGCGCAGATCTTCGTACGCGGCGAGGGCGGCTTCGGCGGCGAACGCGGCCCGTCCGTGCGGGTGGAGCAGCCGGACCGCGAGCCCGACAAGGTCGTCGAGCGGGCGATCCGTGAGGACCAGGCGCTCCTCTACCGTCTCTCCGGCGACTGGAACCCGCTGCACGCCGACCCGGAGTTCGCCGGGCTCGCGGGCTTCGACCGGCCGATCCTGCACGGGCTCTGCTCGTACGGCATGACGCTCAAGACGGTCGTCGACACGCTCCTCGGCGGCGACGTCGGCCGCGTCCGCTCGTACACCACGCGCTTCGCCGGGGTGGTGTTCCCGGGCGAGACCCTGCGCATCCGGATGTGGCAGCAGGACAGCAAGGTCCAGGTGTCGGTGACGGCCGTCGAGAGGGACGACGCCCCGGTGCTCGCCGACACCATCGTCGAAATCGCCTGACTCCTGAAGGGAGCCGCACCATGCGCGCAGCCGTACTGCACGAGATCGGCCAGGAGAAGCTCGATGTCCTCGACGACGTCGAGGCGGCGGGCTTCGGCCCCGGCAAGGTGAAGATCCGGATGAGGGCGACCGGGCTGTGCCACTCGGACGTCTCCGCGATGAGCGGTGTGCTGCCGCAGCCCGCGCCCTTCGTCCCCGGCCACGAGGGGGCCGGGGAGATCCTCGACGTCGGCGACGGAGTGACCGCGGTCAAGCCCGGCGACCGGGTGCTGATGTGCTGGCTCCCGGCCTGCGGGTCCTGTCCGTCCTGCAAACGCGGCCAGAGCCAGCTCTGCCTGGCCGGGCTCATGAACGCCGGCACCCCCAACTTCAAACGCCCCGGCGGTGACGTCTTCGGCTTCGCCGGTACGGGCACCTTCGCGGAGGAGGTCGTGGTCGACGCGGGCTGCGCCGTGCCGATACCGGACGATGTGCCCTTCGAGATCGCGGCACTCATCGGCTGCGGGGTGACGACGGGAATCGGCGCGGCCATCAACACGGCGAAGGTGGAGGCCGGTTCGTCGGTCGCCGTCATCGGCTGCGGCGGCGTCGGCATCTCCACGATCCAGGGCGCCCGGGTGCAGGGCGCGGCACAGATCGTCGCCGTTGACCCGGTGGCCTCGCGGCGCGAGGCGGCGCTGTCCTTCGGTGCGACCGAGGCCGTCTCCCCGGACGAACTCGCCGACGCCAAGCAGCGCATCACCGGCGGCGAAGGCTTCGACTACGTCTTCGAGGTCGTCGGCAAGTCGGCCACCGCCAGGACGGCGTACGAGACGACGCGGCGCGGCGGCGCGCTGTGCATCGTCGGCGCGGGCGCGATGGACGACTTCCTGCAGCTCAACATGTTCGAGCTGTTCTTCGACGAGAAGCGGATCCTGCCGTCGATGTACGGGGGCGGGGACGTGCTCCGCTCGTACGAACGGGCGATCGCGCTGTGGCGGGCCGGCCGTGTCGACCTGGAGTCGCTGATCACGCACCGCGTACAGCTCCACGAGATCAACGAGGCACTGACCCAGATGCGCACCGGCGAGGCGCTGCGCACCTGCATCGAGATCTGATCGAGCCGAAGGGACCCGGATGTCACTCCCACTTGAGGGCCTGTCCGCGATCGTCACTGGCGCGGGCCGCGGTCTCGGCCGCGCCGAGGCACTGGAGCTGGCCCGGCTCGGTGCGAGCGTCGTCGTCAACGACTACGGGCAGCCCGGCCGCGACGGTTCCGGCGAGGCGTCGGCGGCGCCCGCGGAGGAGGTCGCCGCGGAGATCCGCGCGGCGGGCGGCCAGGCGGTGGCCCAGCTCGGCGACGTCTCGGACTTCGCTTCGGCACGAGCCCTCGTCGACCTGGCGATCAGCACGTACGGAAAGCTGGACGTCCTGGTCAACAACGCGGGCATCCTGCGGGACCGGATGGTCTTCTCCATGAGCGAGGACGAGTGGGACTCGGTGATCCGGGTCCACCTCAAGGGCCACTTCAACACGACCCACTTCGCGTCGGTCCACTGGCGCGAGCGGTCCAAGGCGGTGGGTGCGCCTGTCTACGGGCGCGTCATCAACACATCGTCGGAGGCGTTCCTGGCGGGCTCGGCGGGCCAGCCCAACTACGCGGCCGCGAAGGGCGGCATCGTCGGCCTGACGACGTCGACGGCGCTGGCCCTGGCCAAGTACGGCGTCACGACCAACGCCATCTGCCCGCGGGCCCGTACCCGTATGACGGAGGACGTCTTCGCCGGCTTCGGGGAGCCGTCCGACGGCGAACTCGACCCGCTCGCCCCGGAGCATGTCTCCCCCCTGGTCGGCTATCTGGCGTCCCCGGCCGCGGCCCGCGTCAACGGCCAGCTCCTGGTCGTCCACGGAGGCATGGTGGCGGTCGTCGAACGGCCGCGGGTGGCCGCCAAGTTCGACTCGGCGAAGGACACGTTCTCGTACGAGGAGCTGGACGGCGCCCTCTCCCCGTACTACGAGTCCCGCCCCTCGAACGAGACCTTCGCCGCAGCGGAGATCCTGGGCCTGAAGCGGGCCTGAAGCGGGCCTGAAGCGGGGCTGGAG
>NZ_JBSGZO010000435.1:0-7188 GCF_053611045.1 Streptomyces sp. NPDC054841
GGCCCCTGGCCTGGCTGTCCGCCGTGCCGCTGCTGCTCGTCGTCGCCGTCGCCTTCGGGCTGCCGGCCCTGGCCATGGCCGACGGCGCCTTCACCCTCACCGACCCGGTCACCGGCGTCGCGACCGGCTACGGGACCGACAATCTGACCCACTCGGTCGACGGTGCCTACCGCACTGCCCTGCTCGGCAGCGTCAAGCTGTCCGCGCTCACCGCCGCCGCCGGCACGCTCTTCGGACTGCTGCTGGCCCAGGCCGTCGTCACCTCCCGCGGCCGGGCGCTGCGCGAGGCCGTGCTCACCGCATCCGGTGTGCTCGCCAACTTCGGCGGTGTGCCGCTGGCCTTCGCCTTCGTCGCCACGCTCGGCAATGCGGGCGTCCTCACCACCCGGCTCGGACTCGACGACCACGGCTGGTCGCTCTACGGCTTCTGGGGACTGGCGCTGACGTATCTGTACTTCCTGGTGCCGCTGATGGTGCTGACCGTGGCGCCCGCGCTCGACGGACTGCGCGTGCAGTGGCGGGAGGCGGCCCGCGACTGCGGCGCCTCCACCTGGCAGTACTGGCGGCACATCGGCATCCCCGTGCTGATGCCCACCCTCCTCGGCGGGTTCGTGCTGCTCTTCGGCAGCGCCTTCGCGGCCTACGCCACCGCCGCGGCGATGGTCGGCAGTTCGGTGCCGCTCGTCACCCTCCAGATCGCCGACGCGCTCTCCGGCAACGTCCTCGTCGGCCAGGAGAACGTGGCGCTCGCGCTCAGCCTCGACATGGTGCTGGTCGCCGCGCTGGTGATGGCCGTCCATCTGCCCCTGCAGCGAAGGAGCACCCGATGGCTCGCCTGAACACCGTCCGACCCTGGCGCGGGGCCGTCCTGCTGGCCGCCGCGCTGTACTTCCTGGTGCCGCTGATCGCTTCCGCGGTCTTCACCCTGGACATCCCCGGGCAGGGGCTGACTCTGTCCTCGTACACGCGGATCGTCGCCGCACCCGGATTCACCGGCAGCCTGCTGCTCTCGCTGGGGCTCGCGGCGGCCACCGTCGCGCTGGTGCTCCTCGTCACCGTGCCCGCGGCCGTCGCGGCCAGGCTCTCGGCACCGCGACTGCGCCCGGTCCTCGAGGTCGTGTGCACCCTGCCGCTGGTGGTACCGCCCGTGGCGCTGACCGCGGGGCTCGGCACCGTACTGCGCTGGGGCCCGGAGAAGCTGTCCACGACGCCGCTCTACCAGACGTTCGTGGCCGTGCAGAACCCGGACTTCCCCTTCGTCCTGGTCCTCGCGTACGCCGTGATGGCACTGCCGTTCGTCTACCGGGCCCTGGACGCGGGGCTGCGCTCCGTCGACGTCCGCACCCTGGTGGAGGCCGCGCGCGACTGCGGGGCCTCGTGGCCGCGCGCGCTGGTGTCGGCCGTGCTGCCCAATCTGCGCGGCGCGCTGCTGAACGGCTCGTTCCTCACCCTCGCCCTGGTGCTGGGCGAGTTCACCGTCGCCTCGCTGCTGGGCTTCCAGCCGTTCGCGGTCTGGATCGTGCAGGCGTCCGGCTCCGACGCCCGGCTCTCGGTCGCCGTGTCGCTGCTGAGCCTGCTGCTGACCTGGGTGCTGCTGCTGGCGCTGACCACGCTGGGCAACCGGCGCCGCAGGCCGCGTACGCCTCGTGCATCTCGTGCATCTCGCACTTCTCGTACCCCCGAAGGAAAGACCGCCTGATGACCCCGCTCGACACACCGGTGCGTACCGGCGCCGCTCTGCAACTGCGCGGACTGCGCCGTACGTTCGGTACCACGCTCGCGCTCGACGGCCTCGACCTGGAGGTCGCCCCGGGCGAACTGCTCGCCCTGCTCGGCCCGTCCGGCTGCGGCAAAACCACCGCGCTGCGCGTGCTGGCCGGTTTCGAACAGCCGGACCAGGGCCAGGTGCTGCTGGACGGCGAGGACATCGTGCCGGTGCCCGCCAACCGCCGTGACACGGCGATGGTGTTCCAGTCGTACAGCCTCTTCCCGCACCTCACGGCCGCCGACAACGTGGCCTTCGGGCTGCGGATGCGCAAGGTCGGCAGTACCGAGCGGCAGGCCCGGGCCGCCGAGCTGCTGGAACTCGTGGGACTGCCCGGCCACGGCGACCGCTATCCGCACCAGATGTCGGGCGGCCAGCAGCAGCGCGTGGCGCTGGCCCGCGCGCTCGCGCTGCGGCCCCGGCTCCTGCTGCTCGACGAGCCGCTGTCGGCGCTCGACGCACAGGTGCGGGTGACCCTGCGGGAGGAGATCCGCCGGCTCCAGCTGGAGCTGGGCATCACCACCGTGTTCGTCACGCACGACCAGGAGGAGGCCCTGTCGATGGCCGACCGGGTCGCGGTGATGAACCAGGGACGGCTCGAACAGTGCGCCGCGCCCACCGAGTTGTACGCCCGTCCGGCGACCGGCTTCGTCGCCTCCTTCATCGGCACCATGAACCGGATCCCCGGCCGCGCCGCCGACGGCGGCCTGGTGGAGGTGCTCGGCGTCCGGCTGCCCGTGGAGGGCGACGCACCCGCGCCCGGTGACGTCCATGCGCTGATCCGGCCCGAGTCACTCGATGTCACGGCTGACGCCGACGGCACGGCCCGGGTGACCGGAGCCGCCTTCCACGGCCCCACCACCCGGGTACGCGTCACCCTGGACGACGGCACGCCCGTGAAGGCGGACGTGCCCACGCACGCGGCGGCCGAGCTGACCCCTGGCACGGCGGTGACCGTACTCCCGCAGCAGCGGCCCGTGCTCATCGCGTCGCGGGGCGGGGAGGGGTGACCGGCCTGCACGCGGTGCTGTTCGACATGGACGGAACGCTCGTCGACACGGAGAGCGTCTGGCTCGACGTCGTCGAGTCGGCGGCGGTACGACGGGGACGCATCCTGAACGCGGGGCGGCGCACGGCCGTGACCGGCCGCTCGGTCGAGGACACGGCGGCCCTGCTGCACGGCTATCTGGGCGTGGCGGAGGAGGAACTCGCCGCGGAACTGGGCGCGGACTTCGCCGCCCGGCTCGCGGCGGCCGCCGTGCCCCGCCCCGGCGCGCTGCGGCTGCTCGCCGCGCTGCGCGCCCGACGGGTGCCGACGGCGCTGGTGTCGGCCTCGCCGCGGGCGGTCGTGGAGCAGGTCGCCGGGACCCTGGACGGACACCGATTCGATGTGCTGTTCGGCGCCGAGGACACGGCGCGGACGAAGCCGGAGCCCGACCCGTATCTGGCCGCGGCCGCGGCACTCGGCGCGGATCCGGGGCAGTGCGTGGCGGTCGAGGACAGCGCGGTGGGTGTGGCCTCGGCGGTCGCCGCGGGCTGCCGGGTGCTGGCCGTGCCGTCCACCGGGCCGCTCGCCGCGAGCGAAGGGGTCACGCTGGCGGGGTCGCTGACCGAGGTGGACCCCGAGTTGCTGAGCTCCCTGGTCCCGATGGCATCACAACTCAAGAACATGACAAGGTGTGCGCGTGAGTGAAGGACGGCGGAGGACGCCGCTGTATCTGAAGGTCGCAGCCGATCTGCGTACCGCCATCACGGCGGGCGAATACGGGTCCGGGGCGAAGCTGCCCGCGGAGGACGAACTGGCCCGCCGCTACGGCGTGTCCAGAGGGACGGTACGCCAGGCACTCGCCGCTCTGCGCACGGACGGCCTGATCACCTCACGGCGCGGAACGCGCCGGGTCGTGCTGGGCGGCGGGCCGCTGCTGCACAGCTTCGGTGAGCTGCGGTCGTTCACCCGGTGGGCGCGCTCGCTCGGCGAGGAGCCCGGGGGCCGTGTGGTGGCCGTCGACCGGGTGCCGGCGAACGAGGAGGAGGCGGAAAAACTCCGCCTCGCGGAGGGCGCGTTCGTCTATCGAGTACGCCGGCTGCGGACCCTCTCGGGTTCACCGGTGATGGTGGAGCGGACGACGTATCCGGAGCGGATCGGGGAGCTGGTGGCCGGGATGCCGCTGGACACGGTCTCGTACTCGGAGCAACTGGAGCTGCACGGCGTGCTGTTCACGGACGCCCGGCACACGATCGACCTGGTGCCGGCGGAGGAGGACGACGCGGAGCTGCTGGGCTGCCGGGTGGGCGAGTCGCTGCTGCGTGAGCGGCGGCATTCGACGGATCCGACGGGGTCGCCGGTGGAGTGGTCGCAGGACCGCTATCTGCCGGGGACGGTGGCGTTCACGATGCAGAGCTCGACGGCGACGAGCGCCTTGGGACGCAAGCTCAGCGGCTGAGCAGGCGGGGCACCCCCGGGCATCAAAGCGGCCCCCGTGGTCATCGGTTGCGCCTCGTGCGCTTCCGGCGGCTACGGGGGCCGTTTTGATGCCCGGGTGCCGTTTCGATGCCCGGGGGTCTTTGTCTGCTGCAGCCTTCGCTCATCCTGTCGCGAACCGTTCCGCGAACGGCGGCGCGAACGGCCCCGCGAGCGGCCTCGCGAGCGGCCTCGCCGACCATCTCGCGAACGGCGGGATCCCGCCGGGTCATTCCTTCCCCGACGGGATCCCGTCACTCGTGCGCTTGCGGGTCAGCGGACGCGGAAGGTCGAGAGGACCGCGGCGTGGTCGCTGGGGTGGAGGTTGTCGTGGTAGTCGGGGTAGGGCTTGGGGTGGCCTGCGACGAGCACCTTGGAGCTCTGCACGGAGAGGCCGCCCTTGAAGTAGACGAAGGTGAAGGCGATCGAGGCTCGCACCGGGAGTCACGCCAGGTCTGCTCAGCGGCCGGCCTCGGCCCGCAGCAGACCTTCCAGCAGGGACCTGAAGTACTCGAAGTCCGGCGTCTCCATCTCCGGGTCCTTCGCCTGCTCGTCCCAGCGGCGTACGGCGACGGCGTCGCGGGCACCCGGGTGCGCCTCGAAGGCCCGCACCTGCGCCTCGGTCATCGGACCGCCCTGGACCTGCAGGGTGTGCACGGACGCGTCGGAGAGCAGGTCGAAGTAGCCGGGCTCCACGGCGCACAGGTAGCGCTTGGCGGCGACGTGCAGCCGCACCGGCTCGGTGACCTCGGGGCCGAACCACCGGTCGAGCCAGTCGGCTCCGGTGTGGCTGTGCCGGTTGTCGGTGCCGTTTTCCATCAGGTCACGGCCGGTGACCGCGCCCTGGAAGTGGCCGACGTCGTGCAGCAGCGCGGCGGCGACCAGGTGCGGTGGAGCCCCTGCTGCCTCGGCGAGGACGCCGGCCTGGAGCATGTGCTGGGCCTGGGTGACGGCCTCGCCGAAGTACTCGGCGCTGCCTTCGCCCTCGAAGAGCGCGGCGAGGGTGTCGAGGGGGCTCACCTCGGTGTTCATGCGGCACCTTCCTTGAGGTCGCGGCGGAGTACGGCCAGGGTGGACGCGAGGCCGTCGATGTCGGCGTAGGCGCCCTGGAGGTGGCGGTCGCCGGATTCGGCGAAGGCCGTACGGGCGTGCAGCAGCCGGGTGTTGTCGAAGATCAGGCAGTCGCCGGGGGTGAGCCTGAAGTCGAGCTGCAGCTCGGGGCGGAGCAGCAGCTCGCCGAAGGTGCGGTACGCGCCGTAGAAGGCGTCGAGCACCTCGGCCGGCTGGTGCAGGGTGCCGATGGAGCGGTTGTTGAAGCGGATCTCCCGGATCCGGCCGAGCGGGTCGGTGCCGATCAGCGGCCGGTGCGCGCGCAGTTCGGTGCGGTCGTCGGCGAAGGCGAACGGCACGGGGACGCGCGTGAGGATCTCGTACGCGCCGGGATCCTCGGCCCGCAGCAGCGCCGCGGCGCGGAAGCCGTCGACGAGGCCGGAGTCGCCGCCCTGGGCCGCGTTGGTGAGGCAGTGCAGCAGTTGGAGGGTCGGGACCGGGTCGCGGTAGGGGTTGTCGGTGTGCGGGGTGATCCGGGCGCCGGTGAAGGCGAGGTTGTTGGGGTCGGCCTCGACGCGTACCTCGAAGAGCGGGCCGTAGTTCGTCTCGCGTACGAATCCGAAGCTCCGCGCGACGTCGAGGACCTGCCGGTCGCGGACGGGGACGCCGCGCAGCAGGACGAAGCCGAGCCGCAGCACGCTTTGGAGGGCGGCGGACTTGGCGGCGGGATCGGTGGTGTATGCGGCCCAGTCGGCCGTGGGGAGCCGTCCCTCGAGGTCGCCGGCGTCCCACAGCTCCTTGTCGTCCTCGGTGCGGCCGTCGCCCGGGACGGCACAGGCGCCGGGGAGGTGCGTGCCGAGCCAGCTCTCGGCATAGACGGAGCGGTGTCCGTCGGGGGCCCAGACGACCTCGTGTGCGGGCGCGCCGTCGGCGGTGAGTGCGTCGCGGACGGAGCCCACGGCGAGCCCGGCGGGCAGTTCGGTGATCTGGAACAGCTTCTGGCCGTTACGGGGGTCCCGGCAGCCGGTGCAGGGACAGTTGTCGCGCAGCCAGAACGGCGGTGCGGACGCGAGGGTGGACATGAGCAGAGCTCCATGTTGTACAGACAACTTCTGAACAGCAGGGAGCCTCGCAGGGAGGGGTGGCCTCGCGGTTACGGCGAAGTGGACGGCAGAAAGAGCCGTGCCGCCGGCCCAGAGGGGGAAGGGCCGGCGGCACGGGATGGAGGGGTCAGAGCACAGGATGGGACAGCGGGCGGATCAGCAGCCGTGGTCGACGAGGTCGAACGACCGGTAGTGGTCGGCGGTGTAGTAGTCCTCCTGCGACGACTGCCCCGTGACGATCCGGCGGGCACCGCGCGTGGTCGAGCCGGGCGTCTTCACCGTGTACTCGTGGTAGTAGCCGGTCGACTGCGCCGGGAGGACGCTCTCGCGGTTCCGGAAGACCGTCCCGTCCTGCGAGTACGGGAACGGGCCGCCGTTCTCGATGAGCTCAAGGGTCTCGTGGGCCTGGGAGGGCAGGTCGGAGTAGCAGATCTCACCGACCGCGGAGGCGGCGGTCGCCGGGGCCGCGACGGGGCCGCCGACGACGAGGGCGGAGATGAGGGCGGCAGCGCCGCCGAGCATGGTGAACCGTGGGGGGATTCGCATAGCGCCATGATGACGCGCGTAGAACTTGTCGTGTCAACGTCAACCGCGAGGTGTTTTCGCGTAATTCACCTCCACCACCGGGCCGTCACACATCCGATGCGCGAACGTCCCTGCGCGGTAACCGAGTTGACTCACACATGCATCCTCGACACCGATACCTCGTCGCCCGACACCTCGTCAGCCGATTCCTCGTGAACCGTCGCCTCGTCGATCGCAGCGGGGCCCGGCGGCCGAGCGGCCCGCCGGAGCCCATGCTCCGGCGG
>NZ_JBSGZO010000436.1:0-7172 GCF_053611045.1 Streptomyces sp. NPDC054841
ACCCCCATCCTCCGCCCTGGATCCGAAGCCACATCAGTGACATCAGCCGCTTCGCGGCGGGCGCTCGCTGATCCAGCCTGATCCACCGGACAGGCCCTATTGGGCCCGGGCACCCCGGATCCAGCCGCATCCGCTGTCCCGTGCCGGGGCCGGGCACGCACGCGCGTGTCCGGCCCCGGCCCGGAGTGGGCTCAGGATGCCTGAGCGGAGAGATCCGTCCGGATCTCACGGGCCGCTGCGACGAGGTTGTCGAGTGACGCCCGGGTCTCCGGCCAGCCACGGGTCTTCAGGCCGCAGTCGGGATTGACCCACAGCCGCTCCGCCGCAATGGCCTCGAGTCCCTTGCGGAGCAGGGCCCCCGCCTCGGCGGTGCCCGGGACGCGCGGCGAGTGGATGTCGTACACACCGGGGCCGACCTCGCGCGGGTAGCCGGCAGTGGCGAGTTCGCCGGCGACCTGCATATGGGAGCGGGCGGCCTCCAGGCTGATGACATCGGCGTCGAGGTCGTCGATGGCCTGGAGGATGTCGCCGAACTCGGCGTAGCACATATGGGTGTGGATCTGGGTGTCCGGGCGCACCCCGCTGGTGGTGAGGCGGAACGCCTCCGTCGCCCAGGTGAGGTAGCGAGCCCGGTCCGCGGCGCGCAGCGGCAGCGTTTCGCGCAGGGCGGGTTCGTCGACCTGGATGACGGAGGTTCCCGCCGCCTCGAGGTCGTCGACCTCGTCCCGCAGGGCGAGAGCGACCTGGCGTGCGGTGTCCCCGAGCGGCTGGTCGTCGCGGACGAAGGACCAGGCGAGCATGGTGACCGGGCCGGTGAGCATGCCCTTGACCGGTCGGTCGGTGAGCGACTGCGCGAAGCGGGTCCAGCGCAGGGTCATCGGTCCGGGGCGGGAGATGTCGCCGGCGAGGATCGGCGGGCGGACGCAGCGGGTGCCGTACGACTGGACCCAGCCGTGCCGGGTGGCGAGATATCCCGTGAGCCGCTCGGCGAAGTACTGCACCATGTCGTTGCGTTCGGGCTCACCGTGCACCAGGACGTCGATTCCGGCCTCCTCCTGGAAGGAGATGACCTCGCGGATCTCGGCCTCGATGCGCTCCTCGTAGCCGGCGGTGTCGATACGCCCGGCGCGCAGATCGGCACGGGCGGTGCGCAGTTCGCCGGTCTGCGGGAACGATCCGATGGTGGTCGTCGGCAGCAACGGCAGCGCGAGGTGGGCGCGCTGGGCGGCGGCCCGCTCCGGGTACGGCTGCGCGCGGCGGCCGTCCGCGTCGGTGACAGCTGCCGCCCGGGCGCGCACCGCCGGGTCACGGGTGATCGCCGAACCCGCACGGGAGGCCAGATCGGCCCGGTTCGCGGCCAGCTCCGCCGCGATCGTGTCCGTGCCCTGCGCGAGGCCGCGGGCCAGGGTGACGATCTCGGCGGTCTTCTGGCGGGCGAAGGCGAGCCAGCGGGCGATCTGTGGATCGATGTCGTGCTCGACGGTGCTGTCCAGCGGGACATGCAGAAGCGAGCAGGAGGCGGACACATCGACCCGGTCGGCGAGACCGAGCAGGGTGCCGAGGGTGGCGAGCGACGCCGAGAGGTCGTTGATCCATACGTTGCGGCCGTCGACGACGCCGGCGACCAGGCGCTTGCCGGGCAGCCCGCCGGCCGCGGCGAGTTCGTCGAGGTTCGCGGCGGCCGGGCCGGTGAAATCGAGGGCGAGACCGTCGACGGGAGCCTTGGCCAGGACCGGCAGCGCTTCGCCGAGCCGGTCGAAGTAGGAGGCGACCAGCAGCCTGGGCCGGTCGCTGAGGCCGCCGAGGCCGCGGTAGGCGCGGGCGGCGGCGTTCAGCTCGGCGGGCGTGCGGTCCTGTACGAGGGCGGGCTCGTCCAGCTGCACCCACTCGGCCCCGGCGGCCCGCAGTTCGGCGAGTACCTCGGCGTACACCGGCAGCAGCCGGTCCAGCAGCGTCAGCGGCTCGAAGCCGTCGTCGACACCAGGAGCGGGCTTGGCCAGCAGCAGATACGTGACCGGGCCGACGAGCACGGGGCGCGCGCGGTGGCCGAGTGCGAGCGCCTCCTCGAGTTCGGCGACCTGCCTGGCCGGATCGGCGGAGAAGACGGTGCCGGGTCCGAGCTCGGGGACCAGGTAGTGGTAGTTGGTGTCGAACCACTTGGTCATCTCCAGCGGCGCCACGTCCTGGGTGCCGCGTGCCATCGCGAAATAGCCGTCCAGGGCGTCTGCCTCGACGGCGGCACGGTGGCGGGCGGGGATCGCGCCGACCATCACGCTGGTGTCCAGGACGTGGTCGTAGTACGAGAAGTCACCGGTCGGCACCTCATGGACACCGGCCTCCGCGAGCTGCCGCCAGTGGGTGCGGCGCAGGCCGGCGGCGGTGTCCCGGAGGGCGTCCGCGGTGACGCGGCCCTTCCAGTAGCCCTCGATCGCCTTCTTCAGTTCCCGGTTCCGGCCCTGCCGGGGGTAGCCGTACACGGTGGCCCGTGCTCCCGTGGCTGCGGACTTGCTGGTCACGGAACTCTCCTTCGCGAGCGTGTCTCCGATACGACCCCGGGAACGGATCGAGGGCGCGAAGGAACGGCGACCGGGCGGCCGGATGTTGCCCGTGTCCGCCTGGTGTGTGCGCCGACCCGCCCTCGAGGTCACCGGGATCTCCGCACGCGTACGTCGCGTGCGGGCAACGGGCAGGTCTTCGGACTCGCGGGCACGTCGCCGGTTTCCCGGCGGACACCTACTGGCCGTCGCTTCCCAGACCCGGCCGGGCCCAGTGCGTATGACGGCGGTCGTTCCCGCTCACCGCTGCGGGGCAGTCCCGGATTCCCACCGGGTTCCCTCTTACGACACTCCTGTCCAACTGACAGGGCGTACCAGCTGCACGGTCAGCGTAGGGGGTACGTGGGTTCGCGGACACCACTGTTCACATTCCGGAAGGAATGTGCGGGTGCGGGCGGCCTGCATGCAGCAGACCGGCCGTCTTGCCGGCGGCCCCGGCCCAGGGGTTGACCGGGGCCGCCGGGGGGCAGCCAAGGGGAGAGGCTGCCCTAACAGAACACCGTGGGGCCGACGAGGAGGAGTGTCGTCCGCAGTGCCACCTGAAGTAAATATATTTACTGCCAAGTACGCAAGGGCATGAAAAAATTCATGCACCTCTGGGTGTGAAAGTCCCCCCTGCAAGACCGTCGCCCGGCCCCGCCCGCGTCAGTACTCCAGGAAGAAATCGTGCTGCTCAGCGGCCTGCTCGTACTGCTCAAGACGCATCTGCGTACGCTCGGGATCGGCATCGGCCATGGCCTGGAGGATGGCCGCCGACAGCACCCCCGGCGCCGCGTACGAGTCGAAGACCAGACGCGATCCGGTGGCGGCCGTGAACGCCACGTCGGCCTCGTCGACCAGCGGCCCCATCGTCAGGTCCGTGATCAGTGCGGTGCGCAGGCCCGCACTGCTTGCGGCCCGCATCGCCGCCAGTGTCTCCTTGGCGTGCCGCGGCATCGCGAACGCCAGCACCCATGTGCCGCCCGCCTCCCGGGACTGCAGCAGCGCGTCGTAGGCCACGCTCCCCCCGCGCGAGACCAGACGCACGTCCGGATGGATCCGCCTCGCCCCGTACGCGAAGTACTCCGCGAGCGAAGAGGAGATCCGCAGGCCGAGAATCGTCAGCGGGACCGACCGGGCGAGCTCCCGGCCGATGTCGAGCACCTTGCCCGTGTCGGCGAACACACGGCGCAGGCCCTCCAGATTGCCGATCTCGGCGTCGACGGCCGCCTGCAGTTCGTTGCGGCGGTCCTCCCCCGTGTCCACCGAGCCGGCGACCGCGCTCAGCGCGATGGGCTGCAGCGCCTCCCGCAGCGCCGGGAACCCGCTGAACCCCACCGACGAGGCGAAGCGCGTCACCGACGGCTGACTCACCCCCACCCGGTCCGCGAGATCCGTGATCGACAAGAAGGCGGCCTCGGTGAGGTGGTCGATGATGTACTGCGCGATCCGCCGCTGCGCGGGAGACAGCCGGTGCCCGCCGAACAGAGCGCGGACCCTCTCCACAGGCGTCGGCTCCGCATCGGGAGACTGCCTTCCCGGCGTGATAGCAGACGCCTGCGCGCGCGCATGCTGCCCTGATGGCACGGTGTGCCTCCTTCGCGTCCCACTTGGGTTCAACATAGCTCACGCACCGTGGTCGCCCACGGGAACCGTCGGCCACTGTCCGGCTGGTGGGACAGCCCCGTACGCGGCTGCCGACTGCGGCCGCCGTACGGCGAGTTCGGGGACGGCTGAGCGGGAGAACCGGCCGTCGTACGGGAAGGCCCCGACCCGGTCGGCACGTGCGGGAGCTTTCCGGGGGCGGGGCCTTCCCTGAGGCGGGACGCGCTCAGCGTATGGGGCCGATGTCCGGGCCGCCGCGCGCGGAGGCCCGAGAGCGGCGGAGGCCGCCGACGCGGCGCTCGGCCACGGCCGCCATGGCCAGACCGAGCAGCAGCGCCACGACGCCGACGATGACGTTGCTGACGATGCTGCGGGTCGTCGCGACGTTACCGGCGACGACCCAGGGGGAGATGATCGTCCAGGCTCCGATGGCTATGGCGCACCAGGCCTGGGAGTGGGTCCGCTCGTAGGCCGAGCCGAACCCGCCCATGCACAGGGCATAGGCGACACCGGTGATCAGGTTGCACACGGCCAGCGTGGTGAGGCCGTTGAACCCGGCGATCCACGGAGAGGCCGCCAGGTACAGGCCCGTGAGGAGGGCCAGTGTCTCTATCGCCTGCGCGCGAGGCGTCGAGGTCGCCCGTTCGAAACGTGCGCGCATCTCGGCCAGGTCGGGGTGCTGCTCGATGCTGGGGTGGGTGGTCATGGCGGGCCGCCTCCTTCGGAAGCGTGAAATCGGCCGTTCACCTGCAATGAAACGCTTTCTGCGCAGTTCCGGTCAACGCGGCCGGGACAACTCGTGGGGACGGATACGGACCGTGTCCGGGCGGCAGCGGCACGGTCATACGACGGTGACGGGAGCGATCAGCCCATCGGCCGACTCCGGCGGGACGGGGGTGGCCTGAGTGCTGATCAGGTCCCCCTGGGACAGGGCTCCGGTGCCGGAGAGGTCGATGTGGACCCGCAGTCCGTAGGAGGCGCCGGGGTCGAGGTCCGGCACCCTGACGGTGAAGGGCACGCGGCCCCCCGGAGTCAGCTCGACGTCCGTCTGGACCTGTGCGCCGACCACCGTGGAAGGACCATCGGCAAAGGAGACGTCCCGGACCTCGACGAGGACCCGGGCCGCCAGGGTCCTCGGACTGTCGGCGGGGAGGGTCACGAAGCCCGCGACGGTGTCCGTCATCGCGGCCTGCCCGCCGGCAACCGTGCGGGGGCCCGCTCCGGGTCGCGCTCGTCGAGCCGCGCCAGGAGCGCGGCGACCTCCGCGGTGATCGGCAGCCCGGTCCGCTCCTCCACGAACAGCCGCCGGCCCGCGGGGCCGGCCTCGAAGAACACGTACTGCCCGGCGGGGCGCCGGGCGGCGGTCTTCTTCGTGCGGCGGGTGCGCCCCGACGGGCCGGCGTTCATGCGTCTCCTCGGTGCAGGGGATGGAACGTGCTCGGACGGGGACTTCGTCACCTCCATGCGTTCCACCCCCTGCCGCTCGGCGGAGATAGGACTTACTCGTCCAGTCTAGGCGTCGGGGGTGGCGTACACGCGCTCTCCCCCGACGTAGGTCAGCGCGACCTTGGCCTCCGCGATGGCCTCGGGCGGCCCCGCGCACGGGTCCCGGTCCAGGACGATCAGGTCGGCGAGGGCTCCGGTCCGGACGCTGCCGGTGTCGTCGAGGTGGTTCACGTACGCCGAGCCCGCGGTGTACGCCGTGAGCGCGGTGGTCAGGTCGATCCGTTCGTCGGGCAGGAACACCGGGCTCCGCTCCCCCGGCAGGACGCGGTTGACCGCGACGTGGATGCCCTCGATCGGGTCCGGGCTGCTGACCGGCCAGTCGCTGCCCGCGGCGAGGGTCGCACCCGCGCGCAGCAGTGCGCCGAACGGGTACTGCCATGCCGCCCGTTCGGGTCCGAGGAAGGGGATGGTGAGCTCGTCCATCTGCGGTTCGTGCGCGGCCCACAGCGGCTGCATGTTGGCCGTGGCGCCGAGCTGCCGGAAGCGGGGGACGTCGTCGGGGTGGACGACCTGCAGATGAGCCAGGTGCGGGCGGGTGTCGGTCGGGCCGTTGGCGGCACGGGCGGCCTCGACGGCGTCCAGGGCGTCGCGTACGGCCCTGTCGCCGAGGGCGTGGAAGTGGGCCTGGAAGCCGAGCGCGTCCAACTCGGTGATGTATGCGCCCAGTTGTGCCGGGTCGACGAAGCTGGTGCCGCGATTGGCGGTGGCGCAGCCGCAGCGGTCGAGATAGGGGTCGAGCAGGGCGGCGGTGCCGTTCTCGGCGACTCCGTCCAGCATGATCTTGACGGTGCCGGCGCGGAACCGGTCGTGGGTCAGCGCGGCCCGGCGTTCGACGAGCTCCGGGATCTGTTCCGCCCCGCGCTCGCGGTCCCACCACAGGGCGCCGACGACGCGGGCGGTGAGCAGCCCGTCCCGGGCGGCCGTGACGTAGGCGCCGGACGGGTCGTCCATACCGAGGAAGTCGCCGATGAGCGCGTCCTGCCAGGCCGTGATGCCCAGGGAGTGCAGATACCGCTGGGCGTGCAGCAGGGCGGCGAGCCGGTCGTCGGGGGTGGCCGAGGGTGTCAGGCGGCCGACGAGCTGCATGGCTCCTTCCTGGAGCATGCCGGTGGGTTCGCCCGAGGCGTCGCGCTCGATCCGGCCGTCGGCGGGGTCGGGGGTGTCCCGGGTGACACCGGCGAGCCGGAGGGCGCGGCTGTTGGCCCAGGCGCCGTGGTGGTCCCGGTTGGGCAGATACACCGGCCGGTCCGGGACGACCGCGTCGAGCAGCTCCTTCGTCGGCGTTCCGCCTTCGAAGGCCTCCATGGACCAGCCGCCGCCGGTGATCCACTCCCGGTCGGGGTGGGCGGTGGCGTACGCCCGTACGGCGGCGAGCGTTTCCTCGGCCGTCCTGGCACCGGTGAGGTCGCACTGGGTGAGTTCGAGGCCTGCGGGCACCGGATGGACGTGGGCGTCCTGGAAGCCGGGCATCAGCAGCCGCCCGGCGAGGTCGACGACGTCGGTCTTCGGGCCGATCAGGTCCTGTAC
>NZ_JBSGZO010000437.1:0-7122 GCF_053611045.1 Streptomyces sp. NPDC054841
GTCCGGGCCCGCGGGAGTGGCGGCGCTGCGGCGGCGGAGGAAGGACATGCCGCCATGGTACGTGCCCGGGCGTCCCGTCGGCCGACCGGGCGCCGTCCCGCGGCACGGCCCGGCAGCGGCGTCTGCCGGGGCGCCCGTCAGGCGGATCGCGTGGCCAGATCGCGCAGGAGAGTGACGGCCTCGTCGGCGCGGTCGTAGGGCACGAACAGGTGGTCGTGATGGAAGCCCGCGACAACGTTGCAGCTCAGACTCGCGTCGGCGAGCGCGCGGGCGACGGCGGCGGTCAGCCCGACGGCTTCCAGCGCGGAGTGCACGCACAGGGTGATCCAGCCGGCGACGTACGCGTAGGCCAGCCCGGCGGCGTCGGCCTCCTCCTGGCGTACGACGAGGGTGAGGCCCTCGTCCTCGGCGACGGTGACGACGGGCGTGAGGCCCGGCGGAACGGGGCCGCCGACGGTGGCGAAGACATAGCGGCCCGGGTTCAGTTGGGGCCGCATTCCGGTCAGCAGCCGGCGCAGATCACGCTCTCCACTCATGATCAACACCCTAGGTCACCCACCACCTCCTTGCATCCATCGCAGAGTCAGGAAAGAAGTCTTCCAAACCAAGACGAATCGCCGATTTCGATCTACGATCCCCAAATCGCATGAGTGGGCGTCCGAGATCCGGACGCACCACTCGCGCGCCGCGTCGGGGTCAGGTGAGGTCGAACTCTCCCTCGCGGGCGTTGAGGACGAAGGCACGCCATTCGCCCGGAGTGAAGATCAGTGACGGGCTCTCGGGGCGGGCGCCGTTCCGCATCGCGATGAAGCCCTCGACGAAGGCGATCTGGACGTCGCCCGCTCCTTGACTGCCCGACTGCCAGTTGGCCTGGCTCAGATCGAGGTCCGGCTTGTCCCACCCCGAAAGCGGCTGCTGTGTGGTGATGGTCTCGGCCACGTCCGTACTCCTCCCGGTTCGTCGTCCGGGCTCAGACTAGCGATCGTCGCCGGTCGCGGACAGGCCGCGGCGGGAGGACCGCGGCCGGCCCGGGCGGCGCCGGCGGTCAGTTCGAGGGCGGCTCCGAGCCGACCAGCCACATGGCGAAGAACTGGGATCCGCCCCCGTAGGCGTGGCCGAGCGCCTTGCGGGCGCCGTCCACCTGATGCTCACCCGCCTGCCCCCGCACCTGCAGGGCCGCCTCGGCGAACCGGATCATTCCGGAGGCACCGATGGGGTTGGTGGAGAGCACCCCGCCGGACGGGTTCACGGGCAGATCGCCGTCCAGTTCCGTGACGCCGGACTCGGTGAGCTTCCAGCCCTCGCCCTCCGCCGCGAAGCCGAGGTTCTCCAGCCACATCGGCTCGTACCAGGAGAACGGGACGTACATCTCGACGGCGTCGATCTCCCGGCGCGGATCGGCGATCCCGGCCTGCCGGTAGACGTCGGCCGCGCAGTCCTTGCCCGCCTGCGGGGACACGAAGTCCTTCCCGGCGAAGAGGGTGGGCTCGCTGCGCATCGCGCCGCCGTGCACCCAGGCCGGGGGGCGCGGTGAGCGGGCCGCGCCCGCCCGGTCGGTGAGGATCATCGCGCAGGCGCCGTCGGACGACGGGCAGGTCTCCGAATAGCGGATCGGGTCCCACAGCATCGGCGAGGACTGCACCCTCTCCAGGGTGATGCCGTGCTCGTGCAGATGGGCGTACGGATTCTTCAGGGCGTTGCGCCGGTCCTTGTACGCGACGAGGGAGCCGACCGTGTCGGGTGCACCGGTGCGGCGCATGTACGCCCGTACGTGCGGGGCGAAGAAGCCGCCGGCGCCCGCGAGGAGGGGCTGCTGGAACGGAATGGGCAGCGACAGACCCCACATGGCGTTCGACTCGGACTGTTTTTCGAAGGCGACAGTGAGGACGGTGCGGTGGACGCGGGCCGCGACCAGGTTCGAGGCGACGAGGGCGGTGGAGCCGCCGACCGAGCCCGCGGTGTGGACGCGGAGCATGGGTTTACCGACGGCGCCGAGCGCGTCGGCGAGGTACAGCTCCGGCATCATCACGCCCTCGAAGAAGTCCGGGGCCTTGCCGATGACGACCGAGTCGATGTCCGCCCAGGTCAGCCGGGCGTCGTCCAGGGCGCGCCGGGCCGCCTCGCGGACGAGTCCGGCGATGGAGACGTCGTGGCGGGCCGCGACGTGCTTGGTCTGGCCGATGCCGACGACGGCCACGGGCTCCTTGCTCACCGTTCCTCCTTCTTCTCCCCCAGAGCTGACGCCTGGGTGGTGCCCCCATCTCCGGCCGCGCAGCGCAGAGGTGCGGGCATCGAGCTCGACTGCGGCCCGGCGGCCGCCCCGCCGCGGTAGCGGCTGATGTCGATGTCGTCGCTCACGGCAACTCCCCCTCCAGTACGGCGACCAGATTCTGTTGCAGGCACGGACCGGACGTGGCGTGGGCGAGGGCCCGGTCGGACGCGCCGCGGTGGATGCCGGCGGCGGCCTCGCCGATGCGGATGAGGCCCGCGGCCATGACCGGGTTGGCGGCGAGTGCTCCGCCGGACGGGTTGATCCTCACCCCGTCGTCGAGGTCGAGGGCCCTGCGGAGCACGACCTCCTGGGAGGTGAACGGGGCATGCAGTTCGGCGGTGTCGACCGGTCGTTCGAAGGCCCCGGCGCGCTCGGCCGCGAGCCGGGTGGAAGGCGAGTCGGTGAGGTCGCGTACGCCGAGGCTGTGCGGTTCGATGCGGTGGTCCATACCGCGGATCCAGGCGGGCCGTTCGCACAGTTCCCGGGCCCGGTCCCCGGCCGCGAGGATCACCGCGGCCGCGCCGTCGCCGATGGGCGGGCAATCTCCGGTGCGCAGCGGCTGTACGACGTAGTCCCCTTGGTCCCGCAGTCCGCGCAGCTGGGCATGCGGGTTGGCGGCGGCCGCGGTGCGACTGCGGGCGGCGATACCGGCGAGTTCCCGTTCGCTCGTGTCCTGCGCGTCGATGAGCGCCTGCGCCTGGAGCGCGGCGAGGGCGACCGCATCGGGCCAGAGCGGGGCGACGTAGTAGGGGTCGAGCTGACGGGTCAGCACATCGCGTACGGAGCCGGGTGAGGACTTCCCGTACGCGTAGACCAGCGCGGTGTCGGCCTCTCCGGTGAGGAGCTTCACCCAGGCCTCGTAGAGCGCCCAGGCGCCGTCCATCTCGACATGGGACTCGGAGATCGGCGGCCAGGCTCCGACACCGTCCAGGGCCATCGTGAAGGAGAAGGCGCGTCCGGCGAGGTAGTCGGACGATCCGGAGCAGGTGAAGCCGATGTCGCCGGTGCGCAGTCCGGTCCGGTCGAGGACCTCGTGCAGGACCGGCATCAGCATCTCGACCTCGGAGAGCTCTTCGCTGCTGCGCCGGTGGTCGGTCTGGGAGAAGGCGACGATCGCGACGTCTCGCATGGCTACAGCAGCTCCTTGTAGGTTTCGTACTCCGCGTCGGGTTCGCCGGTCGGCCGGTAGTGGTCGGGGTAGCGGCCTCCTTCGGTCCACACGGGTTCGACCCGCAGCCCCATGCGCACCTGGTCGTACGGGATCCCGCCGATGCGGCCGTGCAGGGCGAGGTCCGCGCCGTCGAGGGCGATGTGCGCATAGACGTAGGGCACGTCGATGTCCAGATTCCTCGCCTTGATGTTGACGATGCAGTACGTGGTGACCGTGCCGCGCGGGCCGACCTCGACCTGCTCGGAGGTGGCGACGCCGCAGGTGGGGCAGGCGCCACGGGGCGGGACGTACACCTTGCGGCAGGACGGGCACCGTTCGCCGGTGGTGCGCTGCCCGGCGAGGGCGTTGATGTAGCGGGTCTGGGCGCGGCCGGGGCTGTAGGTGTAGTCGAGCCGGGCGGGCGCGACGATGCCGGTGACGGGGTTCTCGAACTCCCCGCTGTGGCTCTGTGCCGGGGCGGGCTCCTCGCCGTCCTCGTACGGTTCGAAGCAGGCGATGTCGGTGATGGCTCCGGTGCGCTCGGCGGCCCAGCGGACACGGACGCGCATGCCGGTGCGTACGGCGTCGGGGCCGGGTGCGTCGAGGGCGTGGAGCAGCGCGGTGCCTGCCCCGTCGAGTGTCACCAGGACCCACGCGAAGGGGGTTTCGAGGGGCTGGCCGCTGCGCGGCTGCGGGTTCCAGGCCCAGGTGGTGACGGTGCCGGTGGCGGCGACCTCGACGAGGTCGCGTATCTCTTCGGCGGTCTCCGGGTCGTACTCGACGGGTGGGACGAGCACGCGGCCGTCGGAGGTCCTCACACCGAGGACGGTGCGTTCGCGCAGGCCGGTGAGGAAGGCGGACTGGACGGGACTGAGGGAGCGGGTGAAGGGGAACTCGACGACCAGCGGTGCGCGCAGCACCTCCGGTGCGGGGGCGGCTGACATGGGTCTCCGTTTCTGTGCCGGGGGCGGTTGCGCGTCAGGCGCCGGATCATGCGCGGCGGAAGACCGGAGGGCGTTTCTCGGCGAACGCCCGGGAGCCCTCCTTCGCGTCGGCGGTGTCGAAGACGGGCCAGCCGCGTTTCAGTTCTGCCGCGAGCCCTTCGGTCTCCGTCATCTCGGCGGTCTCGTACACCGACGCCTTCACGGCCTCCACCGCCAGCGGGCCGCAGTCGTTGATCTGTCCGGCGATGGCGAGGGCCTTCTCCAGGGCGGTGCCGTCGGGGACGACGTGACCGACGAGCCCGATGCGTTCTGCTTCGGCGGCGGTGTAGGGGCGGCCGGTGAGGAGCATTTCGAGCGCGTGGGTGCGCGGAATCTGGCGCTGGAGCCGTACGGTCGAGCCGCCGATCGGGAAGAGGCCGCGCTTCACCTCGAAGAGCCCGAAGGTGGCGCTCTCGCCCGCGACACGGATGTCGGTGCCCTGGAGGATCTCCGTGCCGCCGGCCACACAGTGGCCCTCGACGGCGGCGATGACCGGTTTGCGGGGGCGATGGTGGCGCAGCATCGCCTTCCAGTGCAGATCGGGGTCGGCGCTGAGCCGGTCCCGGTACTGCTGTCCGTCCATCCCCTTGCCCGCCAGGGCCTTGAGGTCCATCCCGGCACAGAACGAGCCGCCCGCCCCGGTGAGGACGATGGAGCGGATGTCGTCGTCCTCGTCGGCCTCCAGCCAGCCGTCGTGAAGCCCGACCAGCATCGGCAGCGACAGTGCGTTCTTCGCCTCGGGCCTGTTCAGGGTGAGCACCAGTGTGGCGCCCTCGCGCTGCACGGTGAGGTGTTCCGTACCCGCCATGACCGTCCTCCCGTCTCAAGACCTAGAACAGGTTGCAGGAGCCCGGGGTCCAGTTCAATAGTTTTCTGACAGTCAGTCAGAAATCTTCTGCGGCACCCCTTCCCACTTGCGTGCGGCGGCGCTCTAATGACCGCTCCGAGGCAGTAGTCAGCGCCGAGTGCGGGCCGGGGTCAGGAGGAATGGTGGAGTACAACCTTGCCGACCTGTTCGAGTCGGTCGCGGACGTGGTCCCGGACCGCGAGGCGCTCGTCCATATCGACCATCCCGGTACGGGGGCGGAGCGCCGGCTCACCTACGCGGAGCTCGACGCCGCCGCGAACCGCATCGCACACCACCTCGCCGGCGCCGGTCTGAAGCCCGGCGACCACCTCGGGCTGCACCTCTACAACGGCATCGAGTATCTGCAGACCGCCCTCGGTTGCCTGAAGGCACGCCTCGTCCCGGTCAATGTGAACTACCGGTACGTGGAGGAGGAGTTGGTCTACCTCTACCGCGACGCGGATCTCGCCGCCCTGGTCTTCGACGCCGAGTTCACGGAACGGGTCGCGGCCGCCCTGCCGCGGACGGAGAAGCTCCGGCATCTCGTACGGGTGGGGACCCCTCCCGAGAACGCCCCCGCGCTCGACTGCACGGCATTCACGGACGCCGAGGCGGCCGGTTCGCCGAAGCGCGGCTTCGGTCCGCGCTCGGCAGACGACCAGTTCATCATCTACACCGGCGGCACCACCGGTATGCCCAAGGGGGTGATGTGGAGGCAGGAGGATCTCTTCTTCGCCGGGCTCGGCGGCGGCGCGCCCACCGGGGAGCCGGTGAAACGGCCGGAGGAGCTCGCCGAGCGGGTGGCGGCGGGCGGCGACGGCATCACGTTCTTCCCCACTCCCCCGCTGATGCACGGGACGTCGACGCTCACGGCGTTCATCGGCTTCAACTTCGGGCAGCGGGTCGTACTGCACCGCAAGTACGTGCCCGAAGAGGTGCTGCGCACGATCGAGCGGGAGCGGGTGACGTCCGTGTCGCTGGTCGGCGACGCGATGCTGAGGCCGCTGATCGACGCGCTGAACGGGTCGCTGAAGGGCACGGACCTCTCCGCGCTGTTCAGTGTGTCCTCGTCGGGCGCGATCATGTCCGAGACGGTGCGCGAGCAGTTCAAGGCACTGGCGCCGAACGTGATGCTGCTGAACAACTTCGGCTCCTCGGAGTCCGGCTTCAACGGCACGGCGACGGACGACTCGGGCCAGGACAAGGGCTTCAGGCTGCGCGTCAACGCCCGTACGCAGGTCGTCGACCCGGCCACGTACGAACCCGTGGCCGTCGGTGAGCCGGGCCGTATCGCTCAGCGCGGCCATGTGCCGCTCGGCTACTACAACGACCCGGACAAGACCGCCGAGACCTTCTTCCAGAAGGGCGAGGAGCGGTGGGTGCTCCTCGGCGACATGGCGACGGTCGACGAAGGGGGCGTCGTCACCGTCCTCGGCCGCGGCTCGCAGTGCATCAACACGGGCGGCGAGAAGGTCTATCCGGAGGAGGTCGAGCAGGCACTCAAGGCCCATCCGGACGTGTACGACGCGCTGGTCGCGGGGGTGCCCGATGCGACCTGGGGCAACCATGTGGCGGCGGTCGTGCAGTTGCGGGCAGGCGCAAGTCCGCTGGATCTGGACTCCGTGCAGGCGCACTGCCGTACCCGGCTGGCCGGGTACAAGATCCCCCGGCAGCTGGTGATCACACCGGCGATCCAGCGCTCGCCGAGCGGGAAGGCGGACTACCGCTGGGCGCGGGCGGTGGCGACAGCGGAGGCGGAAGGCGAGGGTCAGGCCGTCCTGGGCCGGTGACCTGACGTACCGAAGTACCGAAGTACCGAAGTACCGGCGTACCGAGTCGCGACGTGCCGGCGCGCATGCGGTGTGCCGGA
>NZ_JBSGZO010000438.1:0-7093 GCF_053611045.1 Streptomyces sp. NPDC054841
CTCCTTCAGGGAGCCGTCGGTGCCCGCCGTGCGCTGCCGGACGGGGGAGGCCGACAGCGGTTCACGGGCGCCCCCCCTCGGGGGTCAGGGGGCGCCCTGCCCGGAAGCGACCGACTCCAGGTGAGCGACCGCCGCTTCGATGCCGGGGAGGCCGAGCATCTGACGGTGGCCTTCACGGATACCGGTCGCAAAACGTTCTTCGGTCAGGACCCGGCTGCACGCCTCGGCAACGCCCTCGGGGGTCACGTCGGTGACATGCAGGCCCAGGTCGAGCTCGTCGAGCCGGGCCGCGTTGTGGTGGTGGTCGCCGAACTGCGGGAGAGCCACCATGGGCACACCCTGCCGGACCGCCTCGCGGACACTGTTGTAGCCGCCGTGCGAGACGAACAGCTGGGCGCACTCGAGGAGCAGCATCTGCGGAAGCCAGTCCATGACGCGGACGTGGTCGCCGATCTTCACGCCGTCGAGGGAGAGGCCGACGGTGCCGACGATCGCATGGCAGTCCAGGCTGGAGAGCCCTTCGATGATGACGCGCAGGGTCTCCGACGGGTCGATCATGCCTTCGGGCGGCTCGATGCCCATGGCCTTCAGGTTCATCACCGTGGGCAGCGCGCTGCCCACGGAGGCGACGACCAGGGGCCGGCCGCCGGCCAGCGACGCCAGTTCGGCGGACAGGCCCTCGGTGTCGTTGCCCAGGCTGGCCGCCTGCCGGTAGGCGAACGCGTCGGGCAGCGGGAAGCGGGCGAAGGAGTGGGTGGGCGGCACGCAGTCGATGCGCCCGTTCGGGAAGACCGACCAGGGGTCCTGCTGTGCGGCCAGACCGACCTCCGCACGCCGCTCGTTGAGGAAGGGAAGGAGCCCTACGGGGTCGGTGACGTTGGTGGGGCCCGACGGGCACGACACCACGGGGATGCCGAGCGCCTCGCCGAGCAGCACACCGGTCAGCTCGCCGCCGTCCCGCAGGACGAGGTCCGGCCGGAATTCCTCCGCGAGCGGCAGAAGTGTACGGAAGGTGGTGGTGATGTGCGGACCGCCGCCCCAGAGAATCATCTGCAGACGGTTGTCCACCTCCACATCCCCGTCCGGAACTCCCTCCGCCACGCGCTTTTCCCGCAGGGAGAAGATGGCCGACATGACGTCGAATATGCTCGGCATGACGGGCCGCACAGTAACCGGTGCTCCGTCGAAGACCTCGGCCAGCTGCTCGGGTACCGCCACCATCACCTCGTGGCCGGCCTCGGCCAGTCCGCGTGCCAGCGGCAGCACCTCGTTCGCGTGCCCCTTCGTCCCGGTCACCGTACAGAACACCCGCATTACTTCACTCCCCGCGCTATTTCTGCCACATTCCAAAAACTCCCGGAAATGATTATCCGGCCGACCGGTGGGGGGACAACCCCTATGTCCCCCACGGTGCTTCAGGAACCCGCGGCAGCGGCCTGACGGACGCGGCGGCCCTCGCCGGTGTGGCGCGGTCCGCGCAGCCACTGGATGGTGACGCCGATGGTGCGGATCAGCACCATGGCCATGGCCATCAGGACGAAGAAGGCGGCGACGCCCTCGGCGTCGATCTTGTTCTCGTAGACCCAGGTGCCGAAGTCACGGGCGAACGAGTCCACGTTCTCCAGCGACCAGATGAAGACGAGCCGGGCCACCAGGATCGCGAGCCAGATGGCGAAGTAGACGATTCCCGCGCGGGTGTACGTCTTTCCCGTGGCGCCATCGCGCTCCACCCGCATGGTGAGCAGCAGCACGGCACCGACCACCGCACCGATGGCGACGCCGACACCGGCCACCGTCATGTTCGGCGTGGAGAATTCCATGTCCTTCAGCATGAAGTACCCCACGACAGCGACGAGCGAAATCGGAAGGGTCAGCTTTATGAAGCCGAACTTGTGCCGACCCACCTGCGTGAAAAGGACGATTGCGATCAGGATTCCGTTCAGTGTCAAAGCGTCCCGCATCGAGTCGCTCATGCTCGCCTCCTCTGTTTTCTCAGTTCACAGTTGACAGTAGATTCCCGGCCCCGGGTCCGCCTGGACCCGGGGGTGGAGTAGGGGGGTGGATTTCCACGGCTGAGACTTCCACCCCCCGACCTGTTCAAGGACGCGACGCTTCTGCGGAGGCGGCGGAGAGCAGCCATTCATGGACGACGCGGGCCGTGTCGGCAGCGTGGTCCTCCATCATCGTGAAGTGGTCGCCCGCCGCGTCGGCCACGGCGCAATCCAGCGGCCACGTGGACCGCCAGTCATCGGTGCCGCGCCAGGACGGCAGCGGCTCACAGGCCCGTACCAGCAGCGTCGGGGTGCTGACCGGTTGCGGATCCCAGCCCTTGAACAGCCTGAAGTAGCCCGTCATCGCGGTGAGCCGCACGTCGCTGAGCGCGCCGAAGCCGGAGGCGGCCGCCCCCTCCGTGTCGCCCCCGCCGTCCGTCGGGCCGACACCCTCGATGCGGGTCTGGACGCCGGTGAGCGCCCGGTCGCTGAGCGGGTAGATGTCGATGAGCACCAGGGCTTCGGGAGCCCTCCCCCGGCTCTCCAGCCAGCCGGTGAGCGCGTGGGCCAGCATGCCGCCCGAGGAGTGCGCCGCGAGCACGAACGGCCGGTCGCCGGTGTGGGCGAGCAGCGCCTCCCCGTGCGCGCGGGTCAGCGAGGTGAGGTCGGCGGGCAGCAACTCGCCGTCCAGGAAACCCGGTGCGGGCAGCACCGAGACGCCGCGTATGTCACGGAGCGCCGCCGCGAAACGGGCGTACTCGTGCGGGCCCGACATCGGCAGGATCGAGGGGATGCACACCAGCTCCGGTCCCTGGTCGCTCTTGGCCAGCGGGACGATGTCCAGCTCCCCGGCCAGTTCGGACGGATCGCTGAAAGAGGGCCGGAACTGCGAGACGGAGGTGAGGAGTTCGACGAACTCCTGGAGCCTTCCGCTCTCGCCCGCGCTGCGGACCATACTCGCGATGACGCTCTCGCCCGCACCGGCCGGTGCGGTGGCGCGCGTCACGCCGTCCGCGCCGCCCGCCTGCGGCGTGGCGGAGGACAGCCGGCGGGTGAGGTAGGCGGCGAGGGCCTGCGGTGTGGGGTTCTCGAAGACGGCGGTGGCCGGCAGGCGCGTGCCGGTGGCGGCGCCGAGCCGGTTGCGCAGTTCGACGGCGCTGAGCGAGTCGAAGCCCAGCTCCAGGAACCGCTGCCCGGCCGGCACGGGTTCGCTCTCGGGGTAGCCGAGTACGACGGCGGCCTCGGTGCGGACGTACTCGAGCACCACCGCGTCACGCTCGGCTTCCGGTGCTTCGGCGAACCGCCGGGCCAGGGAGCGCTCCTCGCGCTGATCGACGCGGGCCGGGCGCCGTGTGACGGCCCTGGCCAGGCCGCGCAGCATGACGGGCACACCGTCGCCCGCCGCCCGGGTGGACAGCGCGGCCACGTCCAGCCGCATCGGCACCAGGTGGGTGCGGGTGCCGCGCAGCGCCTCGTCGAACAGCGTCAGCCCCTCCTCGGACGTCAGACCGAGGAGGCGGCCGCTGGTGCGGGCGGCGGCGTCCGCCCCGTCCAGCTCGGCGATCTTCCCGACGCTGTCCTGCCACAGGCCCCAGGCGAGGGAGGTGGCGGGCAGGCCCAGCGCCCGGCGGTGCTGGGCGAGGGCGTCGAGGAAGGCGTTGGCCGCCGCGTAGTTGGCCTGGCCGGGGTTGCCGAGCAGGCCGGCGGCGGACGAGAACACCACGAAGGCCGCCAGCGGCAGGTGGCGGGTCTGCTCGTGCAGCTGCCAGGCCGCGTCGACCTTGGGCCGCATGACCCGCTCCAGCCGCTCGGGGGTGAGCGTGTCGACCACGCCGTCGTCCAGGACACCCGCGCTGTGCACCACCGCGGTCAGGGGGTGCGCGGCGGGGATACCGGCGAGCAGGGCGCGCAGTGCGTCGGGCTGGGCGGTGTCGCAGGCGGCGATCTCCACCCGGGCGCCCAGCGCGGTCAGTTCGGCGGCGAGGCTGCTCGCGCCCGCCGCCGCGGCGCCGCGCCTGCTGGTGAGCAGCAGGTGACGTACGCCGTGCGCGGTGACCAGGTGACGCGCGACCAGGGCGCCGAGGGTGCCGGTGCCGCCGGTGACCAGGACGGTGCCCTCGGGGTCGGCGGCGAAACCTGACGAGGCAGACGGAGCGGCCGGCTCCGCCGCGCCCTGCGCGCCGTCGGCGGGGTCAGGGGCGTCCTGCGCCACCGGCACCCGCGCGAAGCGTGGCACCAGCAGCGCGCCCTGCCGCAGTGCGGCCTCGGGTTCGCCGCAGGCCGCGGCGGCGGGCAGTGCCTCGGCCGAGGCGTCGTCGCCGTCGAGGTCGAGGAGTACGAACCGGCCCGGGTTCTCCGTAGTGGCGGACCGCATCAGGCCCCACACAGGCGCGTGCACGAGGTCGGTGACGTCCTCCTCGGGCGAGGCGGCGACCGCCTGCCGGGTGACCAGCACCAGGGTCGCGTCGCCGATGCGGGGCTCGGCCAGCCAGGAGCGCACCAGATCCAGCACCCGCCCGGTCGCGGCCCGCGCGTCGGTGGCCACATCGCCGGTCGCGTCGGGGCCCGGCACCGCGAGTCCGAGCGGCACGTACACCCGCTCGGGCTGGGGCGCGCCCCCGGCCACGGCGGCCAGCAGCGCTGCCAGGTCCGGATAGGCAGGGGTGCCGGGGGGCAGCGGCAGCGCGTCGGCGTCGCCGACCACGGCCGCCGGGGGCTCGCCGGTTGCCGCGTCCGGGGCGGCGGACACCGGCTGCGCCGTCCAGTCGACCTGGAAGAGGGACTCGTGGTGCCCGCCGCCGGCGGCGCTCAGCTTCTCCGCCGAGATGCGCCGCACGACCACGGCGTCCGCCGAGGCCACCGGTAGCCCGGCCGCGTCGGCGACCTCCAGCGCATAGGCGCCCTCCTCACCGGTGGGTGCGAAGCGGATGCGCAGCGCGTCGGCCCCCACGGCGTACAGGGTGACGCCGCGCCAGGAGAACGGCATCCAGAAGCCGCCACTGTCCGCAGCGCCGTCGGAGCCGGTCCCGTCGGCGGTGCCGACGGCGCGGGCAGCCAGGGCGTGCATCGCGGCGTCCAACAGCGCGGGATGGACGCCGAAGCCGGCGGCGGCGGCGCGGTGGTCGCGGGGCAGCGCCAGCTCGGCCCACACCTCCTCGCCGCGCCGCCAGGCGGCACGCAGCCCCTGGAACGCCGGGCCGTAGCCGATGCCCGCGGCGGCGAAGCCGTCGTAGAGCGCGTCCACCGGCACTGGCTCACTGCCCTCGGGGGGCCATACGGCCAAGCCGGGTCCGGGCGGTGCCGTCTCGGCGACGAGGGCGCCGGTGGCATGCCGGGTCCAGGTGCCCGTGTCGCCGGGGCTGTCGGAGCCGTCACGGCGTGCGTAGATGTCGAGGGTGCGGCGCCCGGAGTCGTCGGGTGCGCCGACGGCGACCTGCACGACGACGCCGCCCCGCTCGGGCAGGATCAGCGGCTCCTCGAAGGTGAGTTCCTCCAACCGCCGGCAGTCGACGTGCCCGCCCGCGCACAGGGCCAGCTCCACGAAGGCGGTGCCGGGCAGCAGGACGGCGTCCAGCGCGGCGTGGTCGGCGAGCCACGGGTGGGTGGCCAGGGACAGCCGCCCCGACAGCAGCATCGCGCCCGAGTCGGCAGACTCGACCACGGCGGCCAGCAGCGGGTGGTCGGCCGGGACGAGCCCGGCGGAGCTGACGTCCCCCATGGCGGACCCGGGCTCCAGCCAGTAGCGCTGCCGCTGGAAGGGATAGAACGGCAGCTCGACGCGGCCTTGCGGGCCGGGGTGGATCAGCAGCTTCCAGTCCGGGGCGGCCCCGTGGGTGTGGGCGGCGGCCAGCGAGGTGAGGAAGCGCCGCCGGCCGCCCTCGCCGCGGCGCAGCGTGCCGACCACGGCGGCCTCGCCACGCACGTCCTCGACGATGCTCTGCACCGGCACGGTCAGCACCGGGTGCGGGCTGGCCTCGACGAACACCTGGTGCCCGTCGGCCAGCAACGCCCGCACGGCCTGATCGAACTCGACGGTGCGGCGCATGTTCGCGTACCAGTAGTCCGCGTCCAAGGTGGCCGTGCCGATCCGCCCACCGGTGACCGTCGAGTAGAGCGGCACGGCCGCCGCGCGCGGCAGCACCGGCGCCAGGTCGGCGAGGACCTGCTCGCGCAGCGCCTCGACCTGCGCGGTGTGTCCCGCGCCCACAGCACCGGGCACCTTCCGCACCCGGATCTCCTCCGCCTCCAGGGCGGCCGCGAACGCATCGACCGCCTCGGGGTCACCGGCGACCACACAGGCAGCGGGCCCGTTGACCACCGCGACCGACAGCCGCTCCCCCCACTCGGCGATCCGCTCCCGCACGGTGTCCACGGGGGCGAGGACGGAGGCCATCGCACCGTTGCCCTGGAGCGCCAGCAGCGCCCTGCTGCGCAGCGCCACCACACGGGCGGCGTCCTGGAGGGTGAGGGCGCCCGCCACGTACGCGGCGGCGACCTCGCCCTGCGAATGGCCGACCACGGCGGACGGCTCGACGCCCGCGGCCCGCCACAGGGCGGCCAGCGAGACCATGGTGGTGAACAGCAGCGGCTGGATCACGTCGAGCCGTTCGAGGGGCGGCGTGTCGGGGGCGCCGCGCAGCGCATCGGCGACGGACCAGTCGACGAACTCGGCGAAGGCCGCGTCGCACTCGGCGACCGACCGTGCGAACGCGGGCGAGGAGTCCAGGAGTTCGGCCCCCATGCCCACCCACTGGGACCCCTGCCCGGGGAAGACGAACGCGGTCCTGCGGTCTCCGCGTGCCGCGCCGAGCACCGCGCCGATGGACGTTCCGCCCTCGGTGCCGTTCTCGACCCGCAGGTCGGCGGGTGCGTCGGCCGGGGCGTCGGCGAGGGCGGCGAGACCGAGCAGCAGTTCGTCGCGGTCCGCGCCGAGCACGGCCGCGCGGTGCTCGAACTTCACCCGGGTGGTGAGCAGCGCGTGCGCCACGTCCGCGATGTCGAGCTCGGGGTGCGCGGCCAGGTGGCCGCCGCGCCCTGCGGCCAGGGCCCGCCGCCCGGCCGCCGCGCGTGCCCCCAGCACCCACACCCGCGCCCGGGCCCGC